>JAASTM010000368.1 GCA_021767325.1 Spirochaetales bacterium | reverse complement strand
GTGGGGACGCACGCCTCCCTGGTCAACACGATTCTGCAGCGCAATTTCCTGGATGAACTCCCGGAGTGGTATGCCTACATTCTGGCCCCGGTTGCCGCGCTCCTGGTCGGCCTCATCATCCGCAGACAGGGACCCAGAGTGGCAATTGCGGTTGGCTTGGTCTTTGTCGCTGTGATGTCGGCTGCCAGCCTCGGGTCGTTTCTAATAACCGGAGTGTATCTGTCACCGGTGGTGCCGATTCTTTCTGTCTTCTTTACCTTTGCTGCAATTACGATACTCAAATATCTGCAGACCGCCCGTGACCGTATGTTCATCCGCAATGCCTTCAGCCACTATCTGTCGAACGATGTCATTAACGAACTGCTCAGCAATCAGGATAAACTCAAGCTAGGCGGTGACAAAAAGCATATGACCGCCCTGTTTACCGATGTAAAGGGCTTCTCCAGTATCTCCGAGACCTTCGATCCGGCGGAGCTGGTGAAACTGCTGAACAAGTATCTGACCGAAATGAGTGATATTATTCTGGACTATCGCGGAACCATCGATAAATATGAGGGCGATGCGATTATCTCCTTTTTCGGCGCTCCAATTGAGTACAACGATCACGCCGAACGGGCCTGTCGCTCGGCAGTCGAGATGAAGCGGGCAGAGATCGCCTTGAATCAACGCTTTCAACGCGAAAATCTCACTCCCAACCCGATTTATACCCGAATCGGAATAAACACCGGGGAAATGGTGGTCGGGAACATGGGCACCGACCGGAAGATGGATTATACGATTATGGGAAATTCGGTGAACCTGGCCTCCCGGTTGGAAGGGGTGAATAAGCAGTACGGGACCTGGATTCTTATCAGCGAGCCTACATTCCAGGAGGGCGGCCGCGATTTTCTGGTGCGGCGCCTCGACCGTGTGCGGGTGGTCGGCATAAATAAACCAGTGCGGCTCTATGAACTGCTCGAAGAGAAAGCCTATGCCTCACCACGACAGCAAGAAGCCCAGGAACTCTTTCAGGAGGCTCTCGAACAGTTCGAATCCCGCAACTGGGAAAAGGCAGAAGGGTTTTTCAAGCGGGTCCTGCAGTTGATTCCCGAGGACGGCCCCTCGCAGCTGTATTTGAAGCGGATACGCAAGTTCAAATCCAAGGAACCCCCGCAGGACTGGGACGGAGTGTTCAACTTATCCCTGAAATGAGTCTATGTCTTGAAAGATCCGAGCAGATCAGTCAATTGACTGGTCTTGTGGTGACTCTCTTCCAGGGCTTGTGCCATACTTTGGAGTGAAGCCTCAACCTGCTCTACCGAAAACTTGATTGATTTGATTTGTGCTACTCCCTCTCCAGAAGAGTTTGAGGCAGTCTTCATTGCATCCTGAATACTATCACTGAGATCCTGGATAGTTGTATATTCCGTTTTTAGCTTAGATGTAAGTTGTTCAACCTCCTGGTTACTGACGACGATTTCGTGACCACTGGCTTGTAGTTCCACGGTTTTGGCTTGTAAGGTTTTGAACAAATCTGTATTTGAATTCACCTGCTCTTGAATTGCATCGAACGAGCCAGCGCTCCGGTTGCTCTGCTCATCTGCAGACCGAACGAGTTCAGTAATATGCTGCAGAGTTTCCTCTATACGGTGAGAATGTGCGGCTGTAGTTTCCGCCAATTTTTTGATTTCATGGGCTACTACACCAAAACTTTTTCCTGCTTCTCCGGCATTCGCACTCTCTATAGAGGCGTTGATCGACAATAGATGTGTCTGTTCGGTAATTCCTTCAATTACCTCATTTACATGGACAAGATTCTCAATTTCTTTGGTAACCTGCGACATGATTCGTTGGGTGTACATTACATTACTGCTGCCAGCTTTTGTTTTCTCGAGTAAACTTTGGGATGATGCTTCGAAGTGATTGGTAAGGTCAGCAACTTCCTGAATGGCCCCATTCATGTGAGATAGGGCCGCACTGATCTTATTCAGCGGGTTGCTGTGGTCCTGAATTGAGGCCTTGGCTGTATCTACTAATCCGGCTATCTGCTGCGATCCATGCTTTGCGGTATTAACCGTGGTGTCGAGGTGTTTGAAATCTTCGCTGACCGTACTGAGATGAGAATTAATTGCTTCTATTTCCGAAACAGAATCGGAGGATTGGCGGGCTAATCGTTCTTTGAGTGAGCTAAGGCTTTGAGCAACAGAGTTCGAAGTGCTGAAAAACTCTTGCATTGTTTCGAGTACGGTGTTCAAATTTCGGCCCAAACTGCCGATTTCGTCTCGGGCTCTCCCGGCGTATCGAACTGTAATATTGCGCTGAGCGGCACTGCGCATGGTAGACTCCACGTGTTGTACTCTACGACTGATCCGGAAGCTGACATTAGTTGCAAATATGAGTGCAAAGATGATGATAATAGAGGAGATGCCGATAGTATAATAGCGGCTGCGCTTCAGGATTTCCTGAGCCTGGTTATCCAGTTGAGAGTTTAGCGCAAAAATGGCCTTCTGAAAGTCGGCCGCAGCAGCTTCTATACTACTAATGTTAGAATCTATGTTTTGTAGCAACTGATATTCTTCCTGAGAAAGCGTATTCAGGTGAATCGAACGCAGAAAAAACGAAAACACACCCTGTATTCCGATTTCATCGTTTAAACGGCTGTTCACAATGGCTTTAGTGGTTTCATCGATTATCTGGAAATTGACCTCGTACATATCCCATAGATCTGCAAGCGAACTGATTTTCTGCCTTATTTCAGGGTCGATTTGTTCTGATTCGGTATATTGTACGAGGGTCGCAAGTGAGTTTTGGAATTCGCCGAAGGCTTGCTCATACTCACGCTGAAGTTCTTCTACCGGTCTCTGGGATATAAGAAATCCCTTCGTTGTAGAGTTTAGATGATTCCATTGCGATAGCGCGGTGGTGGAAAAACTCTTGAGCGTGTAAACCTGAGTACTTCTCTGCTGCATCTCGAGTTGAGTGACTGTTGATAAGATGAATCCTATGATAATGATGAGAACAGAGCTGGAAAGCTTATGTTTGATTTTCATGTATACTCCAATTAGTCTAAAGCGCTTAATTCTTGCATCCTTTTTTTTCCAACTCATGAGAGGCAGGTTAGAAAATGATTATGATCAAATCCCGGTAGAATTGTAGCGCCGTTTGCATTAGTATGGACATATAAAATAGAATAGACCGGCCCGGAGGGTGATTACATGACCAACACAATAAGCGAATTAACCCGTTTTATTTATGGGGATGAGCAGGGCGCTGACCTGGAGAAAAAAATCCATGCCCAGCTCTTGAAGGCTCAACAGGATATCGAGGCTCCGACGCACCGCGGGAAAGGTGAGCTGCCGCTGGACAACGGAGACGCGCTGCTGATTACCTACGGCGATAACCTACTGGAGGAAGGAAAACCTCCGCTCGCCAATCTCAGAGATTTTGCCGATGCGAAGCTGCGGGATATCTTTTCGGGGATTCATATTCTTCCATTCTTCCCATATTCCTCGGATGACGGGTTCTCGATCATCGACTACTACAAGGTAAACCCTATGCTGGGCACCTGGAGAGAGATCCGAGAAATCGGCAGTGTGTTCAAACTGATGTCGGATCTGGTGCTGAACCACTGCTCTGCGAAGAACGACTGGTTTTTGAAGTTTCTGCATGACGATCCGCACTACCGGGACTATTTCATTTCCGTAGACCCAGATACCGATCTCTCTATGATTGTGCGGCCCCGTACACATCCGCTCTTGACTCCCTTTGAAACCGAGCGCGGGACCGAGTATGTATGGACCACCTTCAGCGCCGATCAGGTGGATCTCAACTTTT
>JAASTM010000367.1 GCA_021767325.1 Spirochaetales bacterium | reverse complement strand
TTGGCACGCTTCTTGCATTAATAAGAGTAAGAATACAAATACTGCAAGGAGGAGCAGATATGAAATACATGGTACGTTACAACCCCACCAAAAATTATGGGAATGCATTGTACGATTTCGATACAATGTTGAACAATCTCTTCGGCCCGACGAGCTCCCGCAACCGCCGTTCCCCGCTGGTCGACATAAGTGAAAACGAGAATCACTATGTAATCGAAGCGGAGGTTCCCGGCTACAGCCAGGAGGAGATCGATGTGCAGGTTGAGGACAATGTGCTCACCATCTCCGCCGGTGCTTCTAAAGAGCAGTCCGAAGCGCAGAACGAGGAACACGAGTACCTTGTCCGGGAAAGAAGCAATACCGAATTTTCCAGAAGTTTCTCGCTGCCCAAAGATGTAGATGTAGAGAAAATCGAAGGCAGTTACAGGAACGGGATTTTACGGTTGGAGCTGGCTAAAAAAGCCGAAGCAAAACCGCGCAGCATAAAAGTAAAGGCTGCGTAATCTCGCCATTACCTAGTACGGGGCGGCTGCAGTACTCTGCAGTCAGCCCCATTTTTTTTTCTGCTTATTTACGTACATCCGCTCATCGGCCATTGCAATCAGCTGATGCAGACTCTCCTCGTAGGAGCTGCTGGTCTGGGCAATTCCATAACTGAAACTCATAGGGTACATACGGCCATCCTGGTTCATTCTGCGGATATCATCATCTATTCTCTGGAAAATTGCCTGGGCTTCCGCAGCCGTGCATTCTGACAGAACAATCAGAAACTCATCTCCACCGAAACGGCTGACCGAATCGCTCTTTCGCAAATGCTTCCGCAGCAGCTTGACCACATCCTTCAGATACTGGTCGCCGGCCTGGTGACCGAAGTTATCATTCACAACTTTCAGTTTATCTACATCAACGAATGCAATCGTCAGCGGCTGCTGTTTCCGTTCTGCATAGTGAAGCGCTTCCTTCAATAACTCCAGCCCCGCTCTGCGGTTGTACACAGCGGTGAGCTCGTCAAATGCCGCGAACTGCTCCAGCTTTTTTTCGACCGACTTGCGCTCCTCTATCTCCTTTTCGAGCCGCTGCTTGGTGTCTTCGAGCTGTTTATTGAGGTTTTCATACCTGATGAGCTCTTCCTTGGCCTTCTCACGCCGCTGTTCTGCCAGGTAGCGCATTTGAAACTCCCGGAAGTAGACCCGTTCGATAATAACGGAGGTAAGAGTCCCGATGACCCAGGCAATCAGCGGAAAAAAAGCGAGCACCAGGAGCACCGAATCCAGTTCGAGCAGCCAATAACCGGTCAGATACCAGCCCAGCAGCGGAACTCCGATGCAGGCCGGGATGACACTGCGCAGTGAGTACGCCGGTAAGAACTCGACCGAGACGAGCAGCATCAGTACCAGTACCGAAGATGCCTGCCAGCCGATGGTAAAATCGTAATAAAGTAGTACCATCGAAAACGCACTCCCCAGCAGGATGAACAGAAACACCTCCAGTATATACAGAAGGTGTATTCGGCGGGCCAAGAGTTCTTTATAACGCCAGTGCACTATGAGCAGAAACAGCTGCCAGGCAGCCGCAGCCAAAGCCAGCCGGATGAGAAACGCATTTTCAATATACACCCGCTCCAGTACTATCAGCACAATCAAAAAACAGCTGTGCAGATAGAACAGATAAGGGGCGGCTTTAATCAGTTCTGTTTTGCGCTCGAGCCGGAATCTTCTATAGATGGGGCTGGTTGTTTTCATCGGTCTGCTGCCAGCGGCTCTGCAATTATATCCTGCAGCCGCTGGGCCAGACTCTTCTGCATCTCTTCGTTCAGGTGTTCGGTTTCAATCGGTGGATGTATGTGCAGAAAAACCTTACTCGGCTGCAGATACCCCGGCCCTTCAAACATGTTGAAGCTGTTGCGTATCGTAATGGGAATGATGACAGCATTCGAGCGGAGGGCCAGCTTCAGGCTGCCCGGTTTGAACCTTCCCATTCTAACTGAACGGCTGCGGGTACCTTCCGGAAAAATGCACACCGGTTGACCGCCCTTTATCCGCTCTACACCATTGCGGATAGCCTGCACGGCTGAATGCGGGCTTTTGCGGTTGATCAATACGCATCCCATGGCAAACAGCCAAAAATTGAGAAATGGAATCCACGCCAGCTCTCGCTTGGCAATAAATCCGGCCATGACAGGTATATAACCGGCAATCAGAGGAATGTCGAAGAGTCCCTGATGGTTCGCCACCAGGCAGATGCGCTGTCGATTTTCGGGCAGGTTCTCTTTTCCACACACCTCGACTTTCGTACCGGTTCCTCCGATAACCATCCGGCCCATCGCCGCCGAAGCGTACTTCATAAAATAGATTCCGGCCTTCTTCAGACCCAGCATGCGTAATATAAAATAGGGCAGTAAAAAGACTACCTGTGATAAGAGCAGAATTATGGAAAAATAGAGTATGTACACTGTTGTAAAAACCGTCTTCACCGTTACACCGTCCAAAATCTTAATCTTTTCTTTTGTTATTAATAGTGTACTATACTAGAACCCGCTCATAAAGACAAATCACCAGCGATTAGTAATTGGCATGTAGAAAGGCTCTCACTTGTACATCCTGACAACCGTGCGAACCGCCTTATGCCACCGTTTCGAACGTCTCTCCCGCTCGGCCGGCTCTATTTCAGGGGTAAAAACCCGGTAAGGTTCGCCGAGACCGCGCAGTTCATCGAAAGAGTTCCACACCCCCGCCGAAAGCCCCGCCAGAAAGCCCGCTCCGACTGCAGTCATATCTACCTCGGGAGCCCGCTCCACCTCATATCCGGACAAATCCGAAATGAGCTGCAGAAGAATATCCGACTGGCTCACGCCCCCGTCCACCTTTACTCTGATGATTCGCTGGTGCGTATCCTTGGTAATCCCCTCCAGGATATCGACTATGCGATGCGCGATTCCTTCCAGCACCGCCCGGGCTACATGCCGGCGGTGAGTGGTCAATGAGAGACCGAAGATAGTACCCCGGGCCTTCGGATTGAAGTATGGAAAGCGGATACCCGCCGGCGTGGGGACGAATACAACACCATTTGTGTCATCGGTCTGAGCGGCAAAATCATTCAACACCTTTGGTGTATCCGAAAGGCCGATGCCGTGGCCCAGCCAGTCTATCAGCCGCCCGGCCGTGGCTACCGAGCCCTCCAGCATATAGGTAGCCTTTCCGTTCAGTTTCCAGGCCACCAGCGGGAACAGACCGCGGCGGGAACCTTTTCCCCGGCCCCCCACATTCACATCAACAAATGAGCCGCTGCCCTGGCTGATTTTCACCTCTCCGGGATTAAAACAGCAGTGGCCGAACAGGGCCGACATCTGATCTCCCACTACCGACCGTATCGAAATGGAGTACTCCCGCAGCTTAGCAATCTCGACCGTGCCGAAATCGCCGGCAGTGTCTCTTACCTCCGGAAGAATACACATCGGAACGGAGAAAATTGTGCAGAAAAGCCGATTCCACTTCAAATCGAAGGGATTGTACAAGGAAGTCGCCGCAGCGTTCGAGGCATCGGTGGCATGCAAACGTCCGCCGGTCAAGCGATGCAGCAGAAAGGTGTCGATAGTACCGAATAAGATTTCACCGGCCTTTGCCCGCCGGTAGAGCCCGGGATCATTCTGAAATACCCACAACAGGCGGGTGAGAATGTGATCGGTAACGAATTTCAGCTGCGAAGCGGCCATAAAAAAGGTGCTGCCGGTTATCCGGCTCAGGATTCCGGCTCCTGCCTGCAGCAGCTTCCAAAGCGGGTTGCGGTTCATTCTGTAAGCCTGCTCCGCCGCCC
>JAASTM010000366.1 GCA_021767325.1 Spirochaetales bacterium | reverse complement strand
TGGTCTCTTCTCGCCCTTGATGGTCAACACATTGCGGGCCAGCGAGAGATCCAGATCATCTTTCCGGATGCCGGGCATATCGCAGCGAACCACTACCGAATCTGCTGTTTCGATCACATCGACTGCAGGAGAGACGGTGCGGTCGAACAATCCGCTGCTGCCAGTATAGTCGAAGTTGAAGAGTTTATTGATCTCATCCTGAAGACGTTCGAACTCTCCCAGTGGGTTCAGGTCTCTTCTCTGGTTCCAACGAACTAAATCCATAGTGATCCTCCTTCTTGGAATCTTTACTTCTATAATCTATTTAGCAAATACCGTGCCAATTTCTCGGTACAAAAATAATTCACTATATTATAATTACTTACAGAAACTCACATCCTTTTCGCAATTGCGTTGAAAAGGATAAAAGTGGGTCAAAGCAGTCCAAAAGGAAAAATGACTTTTTCTGTAATTGTAGCGTTTTGACCCGGTTTACAGACGCTTATAGGGTTACTTTGATACAATTATATTTCTCTGCTGTACAGCGCACTTTTTTTGTATTAGTATATTGTTTCAATGGATAATTCGGGTGCGTACGTGCGCTGCCGCAACTGCGGGAAATATGTATCTCAGGAACAGGCCTATAATAACTATTTCTGCAGTGCCGAGTGCAGCCAGAAGTATGCGCGTTGTAAGAACTGCGGGAAGTTCTTTTTAGTGAGTGAGTCGCATTATTCCGAGTTCTGCTCGCAGGAGTGTGCAACGAGCTGGGACCATGCGCTAAGGGATGTACCGCATTATCACGATGACGAAGGAGCAATAATATGAACCTCATTTTTCTCGGTCCTCCGGGGGCCGGTAAAGGAACCATTGCCGCTCGTGTAAAAGAGCATTATGAAATTCCTCACATCTCTACCGGAGATCTATTCCGCGCCCACATTCAAAACCGAACCGACATAGGGAAACAGGTAAAAGCAATTCTTGATTCCGGAGAACTGGTGCCAGATGAGCTGACCATAGAGATGGTTCGCCAGCGCCTGCAGGAAGGTGACACAGAGAAGGGTTTTATTCTGGACGGGTTTCCGCGGACCATCCCCCAGGCCGAGGCTCTCGGCGGCATTGCCCGTATAGATGCAGTGTTGAATTTCGAGCTGAGCAAAGCGAGCATAATCAAACGGCTGTCCGGCCGCCGCATCGCCAAGCAGTCCGGCCGGGTCTATCACATTCACTACAACCCGCCAAAAGTAGAGGGCAAGTGCGATGAAACCGGCGAAACCCTCATCCAGCGTGAGGATGACAAACCGGAGGCTATTGAAAACCGGCTGGCCGTCTACGAACGACAGACTGCACCGCTCATCGACTACTACACGAAAAAGGGGTCATTGATTGCGATCGATGCCGAGCCCTCGGCTGACGAGGTGTTTGCACAGGTCAAGCAGAAAATCGATACCCTCGAATAAGCCATTCTCGCCGGCGGCGGGTTTTCCTGCCGCCGGCGTTTCCCATTATTCGGCCTGCGCAGCCGGTTCCTGCGCCTGAACCAAGTCCAGCAACTGAAAACGGCGCAGCGCCGCCTCTACACTGGTAAGGACGTCGACATCGTCCTGCTCTACTACCGCAGTGTATAACTCGGACAGCGTCTCTGTATCCTTGAAGCCGGCCTCTAGAGCGCCCTCCAAGGCAGTCTGCCCCTGCTGCTGCTCCTCCAACTGCAGAAATAGAATTCGGGCCTGTTCCAGCAGATATTCACCGCGCTGCGGCCCCTCCGCGCTGCCGGCCAAACGGCGGTACAGATCGAGGGCCTGCGCGGGCTGACCCTCCTGCTCATAGGCGGCGGCTAAGTTCCGCAGAACGGACTCCTCCTGCGGTACCTTCTCCTCCGCCTTCTCGAACCATCCAACCCCGCTTCCCCAGCCCAGCGCTTTTTCCAGATTACCCATTTCCATCAAAATTTCCCAGTCGGCCCTTCCGCCGTACACGCACTCGATCAACAACGAATAGGCCTCGGCATACTCTTCGCGGTCACTCAGTAAAAGGGCAAGATTATAGCGGGCATTACAGTTGGCCGGATCGCTGTCCAGCAGCGAACGGTATATCTCTTCTGCTCGCTCTCCTCTGCCCTGCTTTACCCTGGTCCAGGCCAGAGTTTCCAGAAAAATGATATTCTCCGGATCCCGCTCAAGGAGTTGGTTCAGAATATCGACAGCGCTGTCATAGTTACCGCTGTTAATGTACACCCGGGCCATGTTGTACTCGGCCCGGTACAGCTCCGGATTGATCTCCAGCGCACGAGCAAAGGCGGCTTCAGCCGCATCCCATTGAGCCAGCTTGATGTGGGCGTTACCGAGGTTGTAGTAGGTTTCCGCCAGCTCCTGCTGATACGGTTTTGTCTGGCAGCCGGTCAGCCCGAGCAGCATAATCAGACCAGTGAGTATAAAACCCTGCACACGACTGCCCGCTCTCCTTCTCATCCCCCTGCGTACCTCAGGTTCTTCCCAGAACCGTTTCTTCGATTTTACGCACCTGCGCCCGGTAGAGCGAGGCGATATTCGAACCGTAATCGGCAATTAGCTGAATGATGTTGCGCGGAGTCTCTTCGGTGTCGGGACCATTCAAACGGTCTCCGGCATCGCCGAGGCCCGGCAGGATGTAGGCATCCTCGTTCAGTACCGGATCCATCCAGAGAGTGTACACATCGGCCATCTCGAGTGCCCGGGCAACCCGAATCGAACCCTTAAGGGCAGAAATCACGTTCAGGCACTTGATGGAACGCGGCTCTACCCCCTGCTCCAACAGGTATTTTACAATCGTAACCAAGCTTCCCCCCGTGGCGTTCATCGGATCGGCGAAAATCAGGTCCTTACCCTGCAGCTCTTCCAGGCTGAAAAAGGATTTATCCAGATCGAGGATATACTCCATGTTGTGCTCTTTCTTGGAATCGTCCCGCTGGATCTTGAAAAGCGCGAAGGGAGTAACGTAGTTAGAAGAGGAGTACTCCTGTATCTCCTTGCCCATAATCATGGAGGGCAGCAGCGAACCGCGCAGCATCACACACATCACCGTGTTCTCGATATCGACATCAACATCCGGAATCTTGTGTACCGCATAGTTCTGCACCGGATTCGTGACCGGAGTCTGGGTAATCAAGTAGTTTTTCTTATGAGTCGCCCGTTCGGTAAATGCCAGGTTGAACAGCAGTTCGTATGCCCGCTGAATGTAATAGACGAACTCCTGATGCTGAGTCTTGGTATTGCGCAGTTTCGAAATCAGGCGCGATGCTTCACCGTGGATCTCCTTGGGCGTATCGAAGGAGTAGACATGGATGCGGGGTTCATCGCTGACGATACTCTGCATTTGCTTGCCCATCGCATCATAAATCTTGATCAGCTCTTTCTTGGCCTCGGCCAGCCGCCGTTCGTTCGATGTTTTCGACAATACATCGAAGATCTCTACCGCCTTGCTGTAGAGCCCGTTCATTCTCTCGATCTGTTGATGATCTTCCTGGGTCAAATATCCGTCTAAATCGGTTGCCTTTAGTACGATTGAATGTCCTGTTTCCGCCATCTCTCACTCCTTGTGCTTCAATGTATCCGCTGCTCTTTTTATGGTCAAGCCACGCCTCATACCTGCTCACATTTTGTTAACTTGCAATCCCCATGATAATTTATTAATGTATCTATTGAAACAGTTTTAAATAAGGAGAACAAAAGCAATGAAAAAAGCACTCATGGTCGCATTGGTTCTGTGCATTCTCAGCACTGCTGTGGTATCGGCCCAATCGTTGAAGGGCATGTCGCTCAACGGTTCGACCGGTCTCGTCAGCATCCCCAGCGGCAG
>JAASTM010000365.1 GCA_021767325.1 Spirochaetales bacterium | reverse complement strand
GCCGCTGGGTTAAGCACTGTTTTTCGCAGCGATCGTATAAAAAGTCCTTGCACCGGTCAGCAGCTTAGCGTATTGTCTTTGAGAGTGAAAATGGATCCCACCAAAACCAACGCCTATCTGAACAGCCTCTTCGAAAACAGCCCCGAAGCCATAGTACTGCTGGATAAACACAATCGAGTCCTCAGGGCAAATCCTGAGTTCTATCGTCTGTTCGGGTACAGTGAGGCTGAAACCGAAGGGAAACATATCGATGAACTTATTACCAGCCCGGCAGAATACTCAGAGGCATCTGATTTTTCCGAGCGGGCTGAAAATGGAGAGCACCTGGCGGCAGAGTCCACCCGCCGGCGAAAGGACGGGGCCCCGGTTGAAGTGTCGATTTTGGGAGCTCCGATAGAGGTTGGCGGTCAGGTCGTCGGTATTTTCGGCATTTACCGTGATATCTCCGACCGGAAACAGGTCGAGCATGACCTGGCAATGAGCGAGCAGAAGCACCGTAAACTCTTCGAAGATGCCCCCATCGGTATTTTTCAATCGAGCTCCAGCGGCAGGTTTCTCAGTGTAAATGAGAGTGCCGCCGAGATTTTCGGATTCCAGGATCCGGCGGCCTTGATTGGGGCACACTCGGATATCGGCCGGTCACTGTATTACCGTCCGGAACGTAGGGATGAGTTTTTGCAGCAGCTGATGAAGGCGGGCGAAGTAAAAAACTTCGAGCTGCGGGCTTACCGCAAAGACGGTTCCGTCATTTGGCTGAGTCTGAATGCCCGGCTTGCATACTGGCAGCCGGACGGCACGTTCGTAATCGACGGCTTTATCACGGATATGACACAGTTGAAGCAGACTGCCGAAAAACTGGAGACTTCACTGCGGGAGAAAGAGGTTCTCTTACAGGAGCTTCACCATCGCGTGAAGAACAACATGCAGATAATCTCGAGCCTGTTGAATCTCGAGGCGATGAATATCGAGACGACACAGACCCGGGAACTGCTCTATGTCATTCAAAACAGGATCCAGGCCATGTCGCTGGTACATGAGAAGCTGTACGGTTCAGAGCACATCGAGGTAGTAGATCTGGCCGAATACACCCACGATCTCTGCCTGCAGGTCCTGGATGTTATTTCTAAGAGGTATTCTCTCGAGTTCAGCTTCAATCTACAGTCCATCTACGCCGGTATCGACTTCTCGGTTCCCTACGGTCTGATAGTAAACGAGTTGGTGATGAACGCCTACAAGCACGCCTTCAAGGGGATTGATAATCCTCGAATCGAGGTATCCCTGTATAAAAACGGACAAGAAACAGTGTTGGCCATCAGCGACAATGGCGTCGGCTTGCCGCCCGGTTTCGACTTGGAAGAGTCGCCTACTTTGGGAATGAAACTGATCAATTCCCTGATTGTGCAGCTGAAAGGAAGATTATCCCATACTGCCGTCAAAGGGACTACCTGGAGGATTGTATTTCCCGGTGAGGTGAAATCTACTGAGTGACCTCGCCGATTTTTTCTTCTATGGATGCAATTTTTGAATCCATTCGATTCTGTTGCCCCTTGCGGATGTCGAACTTAGCGCTGCAGTAGATTCGTTCGGATACCGGCTCGAGTACTGCATAGGCTTTCTGCAGTATATCCAGAGCCTTTTCCATCGTCTCGGTTTCCACAACCGTCCCCATTGGTGTGAGCCGGTAGGCCGCCCCGCTGGAACGGATCATCTCGATTACCTTACTTACATAAGCGCTGACACTGCTGCCCTTATCGGTCGGAAACATCGCGAATTCTAACAGTACAGACATCTGTTTCTCCTTCATGTCAAGTTTCCCGGAGGGGAGCTGCAATTATTGACTCCAGTTTGCTGCCCAATTCACGTCGTTCTTCCGCAGACAGCTCTGCTGTAGGAATGGGTGAATGGATGAAGAGCTCCACCTTACCCGGTGTGATGCGGTCGTGTTCCTCTCTCATCTTGTAGGTGTCCTTGATGGTAATCGGAACAATCGTGCTTTCAGCTCGGAAGGCGATTTTCAAACTTCCGGTACGAAACGAGCCCATCTGGGATGAGCGGCTGCGGGTACCTTCGGGAAATACCACCATCGAGTGACCGGCCTGCAGGTTGTTCACCGCTTTTTCTAACTGCTTCACCGCTTTGCGGGGGCTTTTGCGGTCTATGAACACACAGTGCATCGCCCGCATCCAGGTGCTCACAAAGGGCAGAAAAATAAGCTCCTTTTTGGCAATAAAGCCGATATTGCGGGGTATCACCGCCATGATCAGGGGAATATCGTAAGCACTCTGATGATTGGCCACGAAACAGAGGTTCCCGCCTTTCGGTAACTTGTCGATACCGTGCACCACAACCTCCGCCGGTGTAATGCGCAATACGAAGCGTGCCCAGCCGGTGGTTGCCCACAGCACATAGGAGTCCTCAAGGTGTTTGAGCCGCAGGAGTCTGAATACCCATAGCGGAACCACCATCACCAGGCTCAAAATCATGAACAGCCAGAACTTAAAATAAAAGAAGAACGAATGTAACATGTGAGCATACTATAACGGCTGAGAAAAAAAGGCAAATAGCAAATCAATAAAACTTTCTATACAGAGCTCAACAGAACTTTTAACTTGCTTTACCCAGGGCTTAGTCATATGATTGATAATGGAGCTGCTATGAAAAATGAACAGATTTATCAAGAGCTGGTACGAGCCGGCGCCATGGTTGCCAATGAACACCGGCAGGCCACTCAGCTGTCGATTCTTGTTGACCAGGCTTTCGATATATCCCGTGCCGATCTGGTGTGCCTCTATCTCTACTCCGGGGACGAATCTCGAGTGCGCTTACTACTCGGGGCAAAGCGCGGTGACTTCCCGGTTGCGAGCCGGCTGTCCGCGGAAGATGAGTTGTTCGAGTTTCTCGAGGAGTGTGAGGAGGCCCTGGTGCTCACAGAACGCTCACCGATCTTCTTTGAGTCTGCCTTTCTCCATCCCGTAATGAACAGTGCGGTGGTACTGCCGCTTTTTACTGCAACTTCTCAGTTGGGGTATCTCTTTCTGAATGCCAAAAAGGGTTCTTTCTTCACGAGTCAGAGTTTCTATTTTCTCGATTCCTTTGTCAGGATTGCCAGCGGAATGGTTCAAAGCGCTCAGCTCTACCGTGATCTGGAGAAGCAGTATAAGGAAATCGAAACCCTGGAGCGCTACCAGGAAAACATCTTCTCCTCCATGTCCGACCTGCTCATCACTACCGACTCCAAGGGACAGATTCACTACTTCAACCGTGCGGCTCTGGAGCGGATCGGTCTGACCGAAGATCTTATAGGCGAACCCTTCGAAAAAGTATTTCGCTCTGTCCTGGGAAAGAAAATCCTCAATGCCGTCAAACAGGCGGACCAGAACGATCAGGAGCGCCTGGGAATACAGGGCATCATGAAGCGCAATGCAGATGAGGATATGGATTTTACATTGAACGTGGCTCCGCTGCGGGGGAAACGCGGAAAAAAAGAGGGGCTAACCCTGCTGTTCAGCGATCAGACCCGGGAGAAGGAGCTGCAGAGTAAAATGGAATCGGTGGTCGAGGAGCGTCGCATTGTAAAGGATATGTTTGCCCGTTACCTCTCAAACGATATTGTACAGACCCTGGTTGACCGGCCCGACCTGGTGAAACCCGGCGGTGACAAAAAGATGGCCACCATTTTGTTTGCCGACATACGCGGCTACACCTCGTTTTCCGAGACTAAAGACCCGGAGTACATAATCGATGTGCTCAACGCCTACTTCAGCGAAGCAGTGGAGCTGGTGATCAAATACAAAGGCTATATTGATAAGTTTATTGGCGATGCTATTATGGCCGCCTGGGGC
>JAASTM010000364.1 GCA_021767325.1 Spirochaetales bacterium | reverse complement strand
TGAGTGCAAAAAAGCTGAGTAAAAAAAGGCGGCCGGCAGTGGGCTGCACCGCCGGCCTGACTTTATTCAGCAGCCGCAGTTCTGTTGTACGAAATCGTAGGGGTAGGGTGCCGCGATGGCACTGGCCTCATTCAAGCGCTTCATCTGGTCCTGAGTGAGCGACCAGTCAGCCGCCTTGAGGTTGTCGCGCAGATGCTCGAGTTTGCGGGCCCCGATGATAGGGCTGGTGACTTCGCATTTTCGCAGCAGCCAGTTCAATGACACCTGTGCCGGAGATTTTCCGGTTTCCTTCGAGATTTCCAGGAGGGTATCAATTATCCTCCAGGTCTCCTCGGTATTGTAGTTTTGCCACGATTCGAACCAGCCCTCCTGCTCAGCCTGTTCGACACGGCTGTTGGCCGGAGGCGCCTGCATATCGCGGGTATAACGGCCTGACAGCCAGCCGCCCAGCAGCGGACCCCATACCATGAAGCCGAGCCCTTCCCGGGCGCACAGGGGAAGCAGTTCCCATTCGGTAGACCGAACCAGCAGATTGTATTTTGCCTGCAGCGAGATAAATGGTTCCCACCCGTTTGCTGCGCTCATGTCGAGGGCTTTCTGCAGCATAGAGGGAGTGAAATTGCTGGCCCCGAGGTATCGGACTTTGCCTTCCTGCACCAGGCCATCCAGCGTATCCAGCGTTTCCTCCAGCGGGGTAATCGGATCCTGGCAGTGGACCTGGTATAAATCAATGTAGTCGGTCTGCAGTCTTTCGAGGCTGGCATCTATCTGCTGCAGAATATGCGCTCTCCCGAGTCCGCTTTCATTCGGCCCGTCGCCCATCGGAAACCGGACTTTGGTGGCAATTACATAATCCTCCCGCCGCTTTTGACTGAGCCATTTGCCCACGATTTCTTCCGATATGCCCTGTGAATAAACGTTGGCAGTGTCGATAAAGTTTCCGCCGGCGGCGGCGAACTCGTCCATCATCCTGTAGCTGGTCTCTTCATCGGTTTCGCGACCAAAGGTCATGCTGCCCAAACAGAGTTCGCTGACCTTTAATCCTGAGTTACCTAAACTTGTGTATTTCATTTACTTCTCCTTTCTCCCTTTAAACGTGTAAAATTTTGCTCCCGATGTCAAAAACTACTATACTCCCTTATTGAGGAGCGGCAGAATGAATAGAAAAAAAATAAAAATTTTGCTGACGGTATATTATCTCGCTCCGTTAGCGGTAGTTGCATTGGCCTATGCGGTAAACCCGACGATAGTGTCAGATCCGTTCTTGTGGGCGGCCCTAATTTCCGGAGTGCTCGGATACAGCTGGCTGATGATCCAGCTCGTTTTAAGTGCCCGTTTGAAATGGCTCGAAAGGGGGATAGGACAGGACCGTCTGCTCATATTCCATCGGACTATGGCCCCGCTGAGTCTGATTTTGCTGATTGTCCATTTGGCAGTAAAATTGTGGCTTTATCCGGCCTCGCTGCAGGTCGTCAGCGGCCTCGTAGTGTTCATCGGCTTTGGATTGGTAGGATTTGTCAGCGTAGCCCTGTTCAACGGTTCTTCCAAAATGCCCCTGTTCGCCCTGCTTCAGAAGCTGGTGTACGGGAAGTTGAGACTACAGTACCATCAGGTAAAAAATCTGCATAACGGGACCTTTCTGCTGGCAGTAATTATGTTCCTGCATGTAATCGGGTCGAGCACTGCCGCCTATTCTACAGTCCTACAGTTCTATTTTATTCTCTTGTTTGCCCTTTCGGCGGGAGTCTATATCTACCATAAACTGCTGCGCCCGCGGATGCGGTCGCCGATTTACAGGGTTGTCGAGGTCTCGCGGCCATCCGACCAGGTTACCAATATCGGTTTCGAGCATGTGAAGGGCCGGCCGGTACGCCACGCCCCGGGGCAGTTTGCCTTCTACTGGTTTCTAAAAGGAGTGCCCGGTAAGGAGGAGCACCCCTTTACCATTTCCGCCGGTGCGGATGAGTCGGCCAGCGGTACACAGCTCTCCTTTACCGCCAAGGCTCTAGGTGATTTTACCGAAGCGCTCCCGCAGGTTGAAAAAGGCGACCTTCTGAAGGTGAACGGCCCTTACGGGATTTTTTCATATCGCTTGCTGAATGAACAGCAGCCGATGGTCTGGATTGCCGGGGGTATCGGTATTACTCCCTTTTTGAGTATGGCCAGGACATTAGCGTTTGAAAAAAATCCCGCCAGGCCGCTGCTTCTATGGAACGTCCGCCGGCCCGAAGATTTTATCTATTTGGAGGAGCTGAAGGCGTCTGCTGAGGTGGTGCAGCTGCTCGACAACCAGGAAGCCGCATGGGACGGGCTGCGCGGCAGAATGACGGAGGCGTTTCTGCGGGAGATGCTGACTGAGGATCATCTCAAAAGAGCGGCCTTTTTCATCTGCGGTCCACCGGCAATGATGCAGGCGGTGCGAACCAATCTAAGCGCGCTGGGTGTAGATAATTCGCGGATGCTGTGGGAACGCTTTGCCCTGTAGTACTGGTTTAATACTGTATGCCGAAAAAGAACTCGGCTTGAGCGGTCAGTGAAACGGCATTCAGTCCGAGGTGGAAGCCCAGCACCGGCTCTTCTACCCGCTGTATATAGAATCTGAATCCTACTCCGGGTCCGAGAAAGAACTCATGGCTCGCTTCTATCGGGCTGTAATAACCCCCTTCAATAAAACCATAGCCGCTCAGAGTACCGAATGAAGGTTCGGTCAGGGGCAGCTCATACTCTGCGGCGGAGGTGAAATACAGCCGGTCGACAGTCTGTTCGTTCGGCAACACACGAAATCCGCTGCCGAACAACTCATTGTAATGCAGGGGATCGGTAAAGTTGAATCCGGTCTTGCAGAAAAGTTTGAGGTTACGGCGGACCGGGCGTCGAATGGTTCTCTGCAGGGTAAGATTGCCCATGAAATTGCCGGTGCGCGGTCCGATAATGAAGCCCCTGGTAAGCTGTGCTGTGATTATCGAACCCTCCCTGAAATAATAAATGTAGTAGGTAGTGTCGTAGCTCAGCGAGATACCGGCTCCCAGCATCTCGGAGGATTCCGGGAGTTCTTGCAGAGGATCCCATCCGGAAGTGAGTTCGAGCATTTCGTACTCCAAGAGACCGGCCGGCTGTATTCGTCCGTTCTGATTTATCTCGAGTTTTGAAGTTACGCTGCCTGTGTAGCCGGAAAAATGTCTTACCTCCGATCCGTCGGCATAACTGTGGGTAACTTCATCGTATCCGCCCGAAAAAAAGAGGCTGAAAGTTCCGTTTCCATCGTACAACTGCGGATTTACGTATCCCATCTTACCGGTCAGGCCGCCCCGCTGCCATACGGTTGTACCGAGCAAGGTGGATTCGCTGCCTTTGATCTTAGAGTCAACGGTAGCACCACCCGTGATAACCGCACCCCGGCTGAGAGAAAAATAGGGCACCAGTTTCAAATAGGGATGTTCCTTCACCTTTATGTTGATTTTATATCCCTCGCGGGTCGGCTGGTAATACAGGTTCACAGACTCGAACAATCCGGTTTTATAGAGCTGCATCCGTAGTTTTTCTATGTCGAGTTCTTTGAGCGGATCACCGGCGGTAACACCGATCGAGTCTACGAGCGCCTTGCTGCTGATTCTGGTCAGCCCTTGGAACTCGATCGATACAATCCGCTCATTCTGATTTTCCTTGATCAGTTCCTCTGTCAGAACCATCGGGCCGGGCAGGTAGGTAATAATCGTGGTAGTGGTCTCGAGATCACCCTCATCACCGCTTTCAACCTGTGCGTATGTAGACTGCAGCGTGAACAAGAAAAACAGTGTAGCTGTTAAGAGTGAAGGCAATCTCTGCATACTGTTACTATATGAG
>JAASTM010000363.1 GCA_021767325.1 Spirochaetales bacterium | reverse complement strand
GGTGTTCCGCTACGGTTGTCCGCCGCACGGCGGTTTCGCCATCGGACTGGAACGGCTGACCCAGAAAATTCTCCGGCTCGGAAACATCAAGGAGGCATCTCTCTTTCCGCGCGACCGCAAACGGGTCAAACCCTAATACATCGGCGGCCGGCGCCCGCCGGGCGGTTGCGGTCGGCCGCTCAGCTCGAGGAGGGGTTTTCCACCATGGGGATGTCCACCACCAGGTGGGTCCCCTCCGCCTCATCACTGGTAAAGTCGATAGTACCGTTATGGGCCCGGGTGATGAGAAAAGCGCTGTAGGTTCCCAAACCGGTTCCATGGTCTTTTCCATGGGTTACGTATCTCTCGAAAAACCGCTGCCTGATTTCTGTCGGGATCACTCCCTGGTTGTGAACATCCAGATGCAATCCACTCTCGCTGCATTCGGCGAAAACGGTGACAGTACTGCTCCGCGGCGCAGCCTCCAGAGCATTTTGAATCAAATTAGACAGCAGATTCTCAATGCTCTGCTTTTCGGCATACACCATGCACTCGGACTGCGAATCCAATACCGAACCGTTAACAAAAAATACCAGTGCGAGTTTCTTGGCATCTTTCAGGGACACCCAGCGTGTTGACAGGAGCCTGAACATCCTGGATAGATCGAACCAGGATCGCTCCAGCTGATACATGCCCTCTTCCATTTTATAGAGATCCATCGAGTTGTCTATCATCTTCAGCACGGATATCCCGCTGCTGTGGATCGCCTCCAGCAGAGACCGCTGATCATCGGAACAGTTTTTATACTCCATGAGCAGCTTAGTGCCGCCGATAATCCCGTTGAGTGGCGATTTGAGATCGTGCCGTACCACCCGTTCCACATCATTGCGCAGTTGCTCGATTCGTTTCTGCGGGGTGATATCGCGGGCAATATGCACTATCTCATCGGTCTCGACATCATTGTCATAGACCGGCCACACCGAAACTTCGACAAAGCGCTTCTCCCCTTCACTGGTGATATGCGTATGCACAGTCGGCCACTCATCGCCCTGTTTGTACAGGGGGCAGGGATGCTCCTGATCACTGCAGGGTTCATCACAGCCGTGGGTAGTTTTAAAGCAGGTCGAACCGATCACTTCCTCTTTCGAGAGTTTATGCACATCCAGAAAGGTCTGGTTCACATCGATTATCTCGAGGGTATTGCGGTTCAACAGGGCAATTTCCTCCGGAATATTGTTCAGCATTGTCTCGGAGATTCGACGGGCACGGTTTATTTCGCGGCGCTGCTCCTCCAGCTCCCGATTCCGCTGTTGCAGCCGCTGCATCAGCAGGACATAGGGATCTTTGAAAGTGGTTACTACAATCCCGCGGTACATGAGATAGAAAGAGAGAATCTTACAATAGTGTCCGATCAGATTCGAGAGATCATAGACCCCAATGTAGGCGATAAACGCAAACTCTGCGGCTATGGTAAGTCCAATCGATGCGTAAATATAACCGATTATCTTTCCAGAAAAAAACTCTCGCCGCTTGTACAGCAGCAACAATGAAGCGGCCAGCAGAGCAACGATAAACAGCTCACTGCCCTTCTTGAAGGCGGTGAGTCCTTCTCCGGGAATGTAGCAGTCGGGAAACCAGCCTCCGAACACCGCGGTCAGAGATACGAGAAACACTACCGCCCAGACGAACAAAATGCCATAGATAGAAATTTTTCGATTGATAAAAACAAGCGCCAAGAACAAGGCGAGGCTCTCTATGAGTCGTGCATTGATCCACAGCTCAGTCGGGAGGTTGGCGGTAAAACCGGGGAATACCCCCATGCCCTTATATGAGATAGTATGCACCAAGTCGAGCACCCCTACAAAGAAGTAGGCGGTACCCACTATGGCGAAATAGGAGTTCTCGAAATAGCGGTGTCCGTTCCAGGCAATAAAGAAGATCATCCAGGCCACTGCAATGCTGAACATTTCAGCAAACACGTGGGCCAGGAGAAAATTATACTGATCGAGACCGAACAGCAGGATAAAACCGCTGCAGAGAACAAGTGCAAATCTAATCAATGTTCTGCGAGTTATATTATAACTGTGCTGCATGCCTCAATCTAAATAAATCGAATCCATCGGTGAGAGTATTTCCACCGGAAGGTCTGTTTTCTTGGCGAATTTTACCGCATCCTTCCGGTGTCCCACCACTGCTCCCCAGTGATAGGGGATCACTTTTTTCGGCTTGAATTTTTTCAAAGCAGCGGAAGCCTCATCGGCGTTGAATGTGTACGTGCCGCCCACCGGCAGCAAAGCTACGTCTATATTGTCCAATGAGTCCATTTCGTTTACCGCATCGGTATCACCAGCATAATATATACGCTTTCCATCCATTTCAATAACAAATCCCAACCATCCGTTCTCTTTGGGATGAAATTCCTTTTCCACGTTATATGCGGCTACCCCCTGCACCTTAAGCGCTTTGAAGGTATACTCTCCGCCGGGCAGCAAAATGTCTCCGCGGCCGAGTTCATCGACTACATCTCCGCTGCCGACGATCTGTCCATCCTCTTTTGAAACCGCCCGGATATCTTCCGGCGAAAGATGATCATAATGACTATGACTGACCAGTATCACATCACCGTCGTGAGGTTCTCCGTCAATCTGCCAGGGATCGATATATACAGTGGAAGAACCACTGATAAGAAAGCTCGCATGTCCAAGCCAAGAAAGTATAACCGGCATATAGTGCTCCTTTTTTTAAGATAAGAATAGCACATTTCAGCGGGTTTTCCTATTCCAAATTATTTGCTATTTTACACTTACAGCCAAAAGCAAGGAGAAATTCAGATGATAGAAGGCTACACACCCAAACTGAACCTGATTGATACCGAAAAAGCAATTAAATTAGTAAAAGATACTTTCGAGCACAAGCTGGCCGATCACCTCGATCTGCAGAGAGTCAGCGCCCCTCGATTTATCGAAGTCGGCAACGGCCTGCAGGACGATTTGGCCGGGACCCAGATTCCGGTCGGTTTTCATGTAAAGCATCGGCCCAACCGGCTGGAAATCGTGCACTCGCTGGCAAAGTGGAAGCGAATGGCACTGCAGCGTTACAAGTTCGATCCGGACACCGGTCTATACACCGACATGGACGCCATCCGCAAGGATGAAGATGTAAGTGAGATCCACAGTGTGTATGTGGATCAGTGGGACTGGGAAAAAACCATTACAGCGGATCATCGCAGCCTCGAATACCTCAAATTCACTGTTCGCGAGATCTATCGTGCACTGATCGAAACGGAAGAGCTCGTGGCCGAAGCGTTTCCTGTACTACAGCCGCGTCTGCCGAAAGAGATCAGCTTCGTGCACACCCAGGAGCTGGAAGACCGCTGGCCTGATCTGACCCCTAAGGAGCGGGAGCACAAAGCAGCCCACGAGTATGGTGCCTATTTTCTGATCGGCATCGGCGGAGAACTGCGCTCAGGAGACCGGCATGATGCCCGGGCCGCCGACTACGATGACTGGATTACCATCAACGAAGAGGGATCGATGGGGCTCAACGGTGATATCATCGTACTCGATCCTACCCGCGGAAAGGCCCTGGAACTCTCATCCATGGGAGTCCGCGTTTCTCCGGAATCTCTCATGGCTCAGCTGAAGGAGATGGGAATGGAAGAGCGGGCTCAGCTGGAGTTCCAGTCGGGAGTTATCGACGGTACTATCCCGCTCTCAATCGGCGGTGGTATCGGACAGTCGCGGCTGTGCATGCTGCTGCTGCAAAAAGCGCACATTGGTGAGGTTCAGGTGAGTGTCTGGCCGGATGAAATGATCGAGGAGTACCGCCGGGCCGGCGTGGAATTCCTGTAAACCTGTTAGCGGCT
>JAASTM010000362.1 GCA_021767325.1 Spirochaetales bacterium | reverse complement strand
TATAAAAACTATTGATTAAAATAATATTTATAAATATAATAGAGATACAACGTAAGCTTTACATCATACGGGGCTGTCTGAGAAGTAGGCAGTCCCTTTTTAAATTTACTTCCAATAGAGTTTATGCTAGAATTCAATATGCCAAAGGGAGTAAGTGATAAAGTAACATTCAAGCCGTACGACGTTGGCCAGGGAGAATTGATCCCACCTACTGCAGATGAACTAATACCTGTGAACCATTTAGTGAGAATAGTCAATTCAACACTGGATCAGATCGACCTCCACCTTCTCGTGAAACAGTATAAGGGAGGTGGAGCGAGCCGTTACAGTCCCTTGATGCTACTGAAGATACTCATATACGGATATCTGAACAACATATGCAGTTCTCGGATGATAGCAAAAGCGGTCAGAGAAAATATTTATTTTCGGTGGATTGCCGGCTGTCAAATGCCGGACTTCAGAACCATAAACTCATTTAGAAAAGATAAGTTGGCTCCGGTGATAAATGAGGTGTTTGTTGAAGTAGTGAAGCTGCTCCACAAACAGGGCTATGTGCAGCTTGATACTCTGTACGTAGACGGAACAAAGATAGAATCGAGGGCGAATCGCTACACCTTTGTGTGGCGGAGAGCAGTGGAGAACTTTGATAAACGACTGGAAGATAAAGTTCGAACCTATTTAGAAGATGCTCAAAGTATTGCAGAAGCTGAGGATTTAAGATTTGGTGATGAAGACCTCCCGGAAATGGGAAAGGGACCAGTAAGTGCGGAAACGATAGCCGAAATGGCTTCCAAGATAAACAAAACTCTGGAAAAACTGTCGGATGATGAAGATAAACCGGTAAAAAAAAAGCTAAAAAGGATCCATAAAGCTTTTACAGAAGATTTTTTGCCTCGCAAACAGAAATATGAACACCACAAGGGACGATTTGATGAGCGCAACAGTTACTCCAGGACGGATCCTGAGGCAACCTTCATGCGCATGAAGGAAGATCATATGCGCAATGGCCAACTGAAACCGGGCTACAATATTCAAGTAGGAACAGAGGCCGGTTATGTCACTACCTATGGGGTCTACCCAAACCCTACCGATACCAAAACACTGCAGCCAGTCTTAGAACAATTTCATCGTGATTATTCCAAATATCCTGAGAACCTTATCGCTGATAAGGGATATGGTAGTATTGAAAACTATGCTGAATGTGAACAAAAAAGTATAGATGCCTATATTAAATACCAACATTGGGAAGTAGAGAAAAAGAAGAGGAGTAAGAAGTATCGTTATCGGTGGTGGAAGTTCAAGTATGATGAAAGAAAAGACCTTTTCATCTGTCCAGAAGGGAGGGAGCTAACTTTCGAGAATAACAAAACAAGAGTGCGCTATGATGGCACCCGAGAACACCTGCAGGTTTACAGCAGTTCAGATTGCGAATCGTGCCATGCCCACGATCAGTGCACTAAAGCAAGGAATCGAAAGATTGAGTTTAACCGGAAGCGACATGAGTTGCAGCAGAAAGCGAGGGACCGACTGACAACAGAAGCTGGATGGCAACTCTATCGAAAACGGGGTGCTGAGGTAGAAACGGTATTTGGGCAAGTGAAAGGCAATTGGGGCTTTCGCAGATTCAATGGATGGGGTAAAAGCAATGCTGATTGTGAGTGGGGACTTCTAATGATGGCTTACAATCTCAAAAACGTAGCCATGGCCTCAACCTGATGGTGAGGTATTAAAAAGGGACTGTCTAAGTTAACTTCTCAGACAGCCCCTTTTTTTATGCCTTAAGAACCGAACTCCATGGCTTGCATATCGATCGGCAGTTCAGTGTAGATCTGCAGCTGATAGTTTTCGTTGGGAAAGAGCAGGTTGCGCTGGTTTAGAAAACCGAGGTTGGAGAGGCCGGTGCGCTCGAGGGTTTCCGGGTCGCGGGTAAGGCGGTCGAAGTAGCGGCTGGAGTCGGCGAACTGCACCATTGCACGAGAGTAGTACTCGGTTTGGCCGGTTTTGGTATGCAGATTGTACAGACTGACGCCGAGGTTGTTGCTGGTTTTCATCAGGTTTTCGACTAGAGCCCGGTGGTCGTTGCGCTCTTCGATCAGCAGCGGCCGTTCCTGCTCTAGACGGCTCTTGAGCATGTCCAGCAGATGGGAGTAATGCCCTTCGGCATTGTGATATGAGCCGCGATAGAAAAATGTGTTGGCTTTGGCATACACCAGGTTGTGGTTGTTGGAGAAGGCACCGGCGGACTGCCGGAATTCGGTCAGTGCATCCGAGTAGTCGCCGTTGCGGTAGGAAATATAGCCCTGCTTGTATTTCATCTCCCGAGAGTCGTACAGGTTGCGTTCGGCTTCCGAATAGAGGCTGTCGGCCTGATCGAACTCGCCGCCCTGGTAGTAGTGAATGTCGCCGAGGTCGGCGTAGAGCTTGCCGAGCTGCGGTTTTCTGCTGAGCAGCTTACGGCTGAGGGCGTCCTCGTAGAGCTCGATTCCGCGGGTGTAGTTGGCGCGGGCCTCCAGGTAGTTGCCGCGGTCATACATCCGCTCGCCCAGCCGCCGGTAGGTGTCTACTTTCATCTCGATGCGTTCGCTGGACAGCGGTGAGATGCCCTGCATCAGACTCAGGGTATTGCGCAGGGCCTTTTCCTCTTCGCTGTACTCCTCCATCCGCCGGAAATAGCGGGAGAGCTGATAATGGGTCTCCGGCAGCCGGTCATTGGCATCTTTTGCCCGGAAGAGGATCTCCTGCACTTCGGATAAACGCTCCTTATCGATCAGATAGCCCCCCAGCTCCGTGTACGCCTCGGCATCGATCTCGGCATTCGGATTCGCCTGAAAGTAGTTCTTTAATTTCATTACCTCCGGTTGGTTATCCGTACGGATGAAATAGCGCAGCATGCGGAACAGCAGCAGATCGCTCACCCCGTACTGTTCCATCAGGAGGGCGTAGGACATGCGGGCCTCCTGGTATTTGGCCGGCTCCTCCTTGCCCCACTCCAGATAGGTATCTCCGAGCAGCAGCAGGGCCTCGTAATCCTGGGGTTCTTCATTCAAATAAGTGTTGAGCAGTTCAGCTGATTTCTCGTAGTTGGAGAGAGTCTCCAGCTCCATCTCGGCGTACTCGAGAGTACCCTGCTTGTCCAGAGGAAAATGGGTGAGCAGCTGTTCGTACTTTTCTTCGGCCAGGGTCCACTGCTTCTGTTCTTTGAAGCCGTCGGCATAGCGGAAGAACTGCTTTTTCATCACCATTTGATCCAGCCCGCGCTGGAAGTAGTTTTCCGAAGCGGGGTAATCCCGCTCTTCCAACTGTTCGTATCCGAGGTTGTACAGATGCAGCGCATATAAAGGACGGTAGATAAAGCGGTAACTGAGAAAGACCGCCAGGGCCAGCAGGGCCGCCGTCAGTACAACCGTTCTGATGAGCGGGAGAATTCTGTGTCGAAACGCATAGGCAAAACTGCCCTTCTCTGCTTCGAACGCGGCCCCGGTTTTCTTTTCGTACTGGGCCGGGATTCGTATTCGTCGACCGGTGATCTTGGAGGCAATCGCGGCTATCTCTTTGGGGGAACGCCGCTGAACCAGTGCGTTCACCAGCCGGTTCAGCGGTTCGCCGGACAGCCCGCGTTCACCGATTTGCTCTTCTACTATGAGTTTGAGGTTACGCGGAAGGGAAACCAGGGTTTCGGTGAGGGCTGTGAACTCTTCATCCGAGAGCTGCAGAGGCGCCGCATCTTCAGCCAGTTCCTCCTCCGCTTCGCCGGAGGGCTGAATCTCCTCTTCGCCCGGGGCGGCTTCTTCCTCTTCGAGCACTCCGAACTCTTCGCCGAGATCGCCGAGGTTGAACTCGTCTATTTCGAACTCACCCTCTT
>JAASTM010000361.1 GCA_021767325.1 Spirochaetales bacterium | reverse complement strand
CCGATGGGGCTCTTCAACACACCATGTCCTTATCTGGAAGGACTGACATTTGAAAGTGAGACAGTCATAATTCGCGAAGTAGATGCTGAAGGGCTCAATTTTCTGCTTTCGATCGGTTTCAGGCACTTTGGCGAACACTTTTTTAGACCGCTGTGTGCCGAGTGTCATCAGTGCCTTCCGATTCGCATACCGGTGGAGGAGTTCTCCTTTAGCCGTAATTTTCGAAGGGTTTTACGAAAGAATCGCCATCTGAAGGTAGAAGTGGGTGAACTGGAACCCACAATGGAAAAATATGAGCTGTATATCGCCCACTCGGGGCGCTTCGAAGAGAACGGTGCTCCCCGCTATGAGCATTTCACCCAATCGTTTTTCGAGAATGCTCCATACGGGAAGGAACTGCGCATCTATGATGGAAAAGAACTGCTGGCAGTCAGCCATATGGATCTGACTCCCGAGTCGCTGTCGGCAATATACTGCTATTGGAATCCGAAATATTCCCATTTGGGACTCGGAACCTATGCGGTGCTTCAGCAGATCGCCCTGGCCAAACAGCGGCGCTGCCGGTACGTATATCTAGGATATTACGTACATGAGAACAGGCATATGAACTACAAATCCAAGTATAAGCCTATCGAGGCGCTGCGTACCGAACACAACTGGGTCACCCTGATCGCTGCGAATGAGGGGCAGGTGCGGCCGGAGGTAGTGGAGCACGGCTTTATTGCCCAGACCAGACTCGAGGGAGAAGGCTCCAACGGCGAGAGTTAAACTTATACTTGTGTTCCGAGAAACCTTCCGCTATAGTGAGACGTAATAACCGAGAAAGTGTTCGTAAGAACAAAAAGGAGGATCTATGCGCGGGAACGCCACACCATGGAAGTTTTTAGATGAATACAGAGGGAGCCATTTTCAAGGAGAGTGGCCTACGCTTCCGGAGATGTTCTCTATTACGACCGAAAGGTACCCAGAACGACGTTGCTTCAGCATTTATGATCCGGACAATCTCTTTCTGAACTACGGCGAGAGTTTAGCCGCTATTAAAGGGGTATCCAACCACCTGGTGCGCGTCGGAGTGAAAAAGGGCGACCGGGTTGCAGTAACCGGAAAAAATTCTCCAGAGTGGGCCATAGCCTATCTGGCAGTACTGTTCGCCGGCGGAGTGGTCGTGCCTATTGACTACCAGCTCCATACCAAGGATGTTGCCGGTCTGATCGAATTTTCCGACGCCAAAATAGCCTTTATTGATGAAGAGAAATTCGAAGAGATCGATGAACAGAAAAACATAAAGCTGCAGGAGAAAATTTCTCTTACTCCGAAAAAAGAGAACTATATTCTCGACATCAGAGAACAGGATGCTCCGCCCCGGGAAATGCCGCAGGAGAATGATCTGGCAGCTATTCTCTATACATCCGGAACTACCGGGAATCAGAAGGGAGTAATGCTGACCCACAAAAACCTGGTCAGCGACTGCTATCTGGCCCAGGGTAATATGCCCATCTTCCACACCGATGTGTTTTACGCCCTGCTGCCGATTCATCACTCCTACACTATGCTGGCGGTATTCATTGAGGCGATCTCGGTTGGTGCAGAAATTGTATTTGCAAAGAAACTGGTGGTAAAACAGATTCTCAAAGACCTGCATGAGGGTCAGGTCACCATGTTCCTCGGTATTCCCATGCTCTTCAACAAACTTCTCAAAGGCCTTCTACGGGGTATCCGCGAGAAGGGGGTGGTGGTATACGGTCTGATCCGCACTATGATGTTTATAAGTGGTTTTATCAAAAAGACCCTTGGTGTGAATCCCGGGAAAAAGATGTTCCACGGAATATTGAAAAAGATTTCGCTGGATACCAACCGCATCTGTATCTGCGGCGGAGGTCCCTTGCCTTCATCGACTTTTACCATGTTCAACCAGCTGGGTATTGATTTCGTGCAGGGCTACGGTCTGACCGAAACCTCACCCATCCTTACCCTCAACCCGGTAGATCATTACAAGGAAACTTCGGTAGGCAAGGTGATACCCCAGGCCGAGATGAAGGTGCTCGACCCGGACGAAGAGGGCAATGGCGAGCTGCTCGCCCGCGGTCCGATGGTCATGCAGGGGTACTACCATAATGAAGCCGCTACCGAAGAGATTTTTACCGAGGACGGGTGGTTAAAAACGGGGGATGTCGGCTACCTGGATAGTGAAAACTATCTGTATCTCACCGGCCGCAAAAAGAACCTCATCGTGACCGAAGGCGGCAAGAACGTCTTTCCCGAAGAGATAGAGGACTACTTCCAGCTGTATGATGAAATCGAACAGATTATGGTCAAAGGGTATGTCCTGGATGAGAAAATGAAAACCGAGGGCATCGAAGCCTTTGTATACCCGAATTTCGAGGCCTTCGAGGGAGCCGATTCATCGGCAGAATCGAATCCCGAAATCGAGGCCAGGGTTGATGAGATCATCAAAGAGGTGAACCACGATCTGATGCCTTATAAACGGATTGCCCGTTTCAAACTGCTGAACGAACCGATGGAAATGACCACCACTAAAAAGATCAAACGTTTTAAGGTGGACGGGGAGTCTGGTGAGTAGCAATTTCTTGAATACACGGGCCCTTGCTGTTCGAGCAAGGGCTCTGTTTCTTTTTGGCCTGCTGTTCCTGTCGGCCGGCGCGGTTGAACTCCGGGCTGAGTACCAGCAGTTCGGTGACGGCCTGTTTGTTAACCTGCCGGTGAGCTGGCAGATCCAGGGTATTGATCAAAACAAATTTTCCGCAGTAAATCAGGCCCAGGAAGCATATTTCCTGTTCAAATACTACGACGGCGGGCAGTTTCAGAATATTGATCAGATGCATGCGAGCATATCCGCCGAGCTCGGTGCCCGTGTCTATGCCGGCAGTGCCTTTACCTATTCCGGCAAGAATGCGCACCTGGCGCAGGTCGAGTTCCGGCAGCAGACCCGGCAGTTTCAGGGCTATCTGTTGTGTATTGAATCCCACCGCGTAGATGTAGTGGTGGTCGGTTTTGCTTTGAAGGGAAAACTGCGCACCTACCAGGATACGCTGCTCTCGGCAATGGATTCGGTGGGACTGGGCGACCGCGGCCTCATCGAGCCCGGCCCTATCAGCCAGTCGGTCTCCCCTTATCCGGCCGGCGATGCGGAGCGTTTCGAAATAACTTTTCAGGGGCGAACTATTCCCCTGGCTTTCAGCGGGGCTGCCATCGATGCTACCCAGGAGGTAATCGAGCGGGAAGCCCGGGTGCTGTCGGTATACGGGGGGACCGATTTAGCCGAAACGGCCTGGAAGCGATACTACCGCCTGGTGTACCGCGACCTGTTTGTTCGCAGCCGGCCGATATACTCGGCTCTGCGGACCTACCTGTCTCCGCAGGATCACAGTCCGGAGGAGATTGCGGCGGCACTGCTGAAGTGGGTGCAGGGTTTCGAGTATGAACGGCTGGAGACCCTTTCGGATTGTCTGACGCCGCTGCGGGCTGCGGTGGAAAGCCGGGGCGACTGTGATTCCAGAGGACTCCTGTACACTATTTTACTGCATCACTACCGGATCGATGCGATCCTCATGGTCTCCTCGGTGTACAAACACAGCATGGTCGGGGTGGAGATAGAGGGCAAGGGAGCCCGCTTTCCCTACAGCGGCGAGCGGTTTCTGGTTGCCGAAACCACCGATGATGTGGATATCGGATTGATCGATCAATCCATGTCCAATACCGAAGCTTGGATCGGTATTGATTTTATCAATCCGCGAGTTGCCGAATAAAATCAACTATCTGAAAAGGGAGTGATTCTGATGGGTTTGCTGAGTCGTATCCTCGAGGATGAAAAACTATCGTTCGAGAACCCGCCGCTGCCCCGCCTTTCGGT
>JAASTM010000360.1 GCA_021767325.1 Spirochaetales bacterium | reverse complement strand
CGTCCTGAAACGGAATACTATCGACTACCTGCAGTTTGATGCGGGACAGATCGGCCAGACCTTTCTCAAGTGGCCCCGCAACACCCTGTTTTACAGCTCGCCGGAGTGGATCGCCATTGCCGGAGTTCCTCTTCACACTCCTGAACAGTTCCGCATCACCGGAGAGCAGTACCTTGCGTACCTGCGCCACACGGCAGAAATACTCGACCTGCAGGTACACGCGTATGAACCGGTCGTCGATATTTCCGGCCAGAAGGACGATTTCACTGTGGTCACGGAAAAACGCGGCAAGCGAACTTCCTACCGCTGCAGCTCCATTATTCTGGCTACCGGAGGGCTGGATCGTCCCCGGCTTCTACAGGTACCCGGCGAGGACCTCCCACACGTAAGCCACTACTTCGACATTCCACACCGCTACTTCCGCCAGCAGCTGCTGATTGTCGGCGGGCGCAACTCGGCAGTGGAGGCTGCCGTTCGCAGCTGGCGGGCCGGTGCGTATGTGACCATGAGTTACCGTGGGCCCGAACTCAGCAAGGATAAGGTACTCGACCGTCTTCATCTGGAAATAAGCCTTTTGATCGAGAGACAGCAGATCCTCTTTTTACCCCACACAACTCCGGTACGGTTCGAAGCCGGCAGAGCACTACTAAGCAGTCCCCAGGAGAAGGAGATCGAAGTTGCCACGGATTTCGTGTTTCTGGCTACCGGCTTCGAGCAGGATCAGAGTCTGCTGCGCAGTGCCGGTGTAAAGCTTGTGGGCCAGGAATGCACCCCGCAGTTCGACCCTCGGACCATGCAAACCAATGTGCCGGGCATCTACATCGCCGGAACGGCGGTCGGCGGCAGTCAACGCGAGTTTACAGAGTTCATTACTACCGGTCATGTGCACAGCCAACGCATACTCAAAGCGCTTACCGGCAGCACCGCGGCGGAAACCGGCAATCTGCCGGCCCGGGATTACCCGCTGAGCTCCAATGATATCGAATGATCAGCCGGCTGCCAGGATCTCTTTGAGGGTGTCGGCGTTTTCGTACATACCTTCGTTGTTGAACAGACAGAGCACCCGTGCATGCGTCTCATCCGCCCATCGCAACTCATCGGCCAGCCGTTTTTATAATCACTGTAGCCGCAGGTTCCGATATATATCATAACACCCCCTCAGGCTATAGTAATCTCCTTGCTGAGGAACACATCCTGAATCGAGTGCAGCAGATCGATTCCTTCCTGCATTGGCCGTTGAAAAGCCTTGCGTCCGGAGATCAATCCCATGCCTCCGGCCCGTTTGTTGATAACCGCGGTACGCACCGCTGCCTCCAGGTCGCCCTTGCCTTTGGATGCCCCGCCTGAGTTAATTAAACCGGCCCTGCCTGCATAATTGCTAAGCACCTGATAGCGGGTGCGATCTATGGGATGATCGCCGGACAACTCGCTATAGACACGATCGTCGGTCTTGCCGAAATCCAGTGCTTTGAAGCCTCCGTCGGTAGTGGGCTGCTTCTGCTTGATGATATCGGCTTCGATCGTAACGCCCAAATGATTCGCCTGACCGGTGAGATCAGCGGCGGTGTGATAGTCGTCCTGTTCGGTTTTGAAGGCTGAGTTGCGTAGATAACACCACAACACTGTCACCAGCCCCAGTTCATGGGCGTAGGCAAATGCTTCGGAAATTTCCTGTATCTGGCGGTTGCTCTCCTCCGAACCAAAATAGATCGTAGCGCCAACCGCCACCGCCCCCATGTCGAAGGCCTGATCCACACTGGCGAACAGTATCTGGTCGTGACTGTTCGGGTATGAGAGCAGTTCATTGTGGTTGATTTTGGCGATGAAAGGTATCTTGTGGGCGTATTTTCGGGCTACTGAGCCCAGCACACCCAGCGAAGAGGCCACCGCATTACAGCCGGCCTCGTATCCGAGTTTTACGATGTTCTCGGGGTCAAAATAGATAGGATTCGGGGCGAACGAGGCACCGGCACTGTGCTCGATGCCTTGGTCCACCGGCAGCACCGAGAGATACCCGCTGCCGCCGAGGCGCCCGTGTTCAAACAGGGCCTGCATGTTGCGTAATACCGCCGGACTGCGATCGGAATCTTTCCAGACCCGGTCGACAAAATCTGGCCCCGGAAGGTGCAGATTATCGGCAGAGTACTTTGCCTTGTAATTCAGCAAATCCTCTGCTTCATTTCCTAGTAGTGATTGTATTGAGGTGCTCATATAATTCCTCCTTACATTAAAGGTACGAACAAATAATTACTGAATCAAATGAGCACGCTCACTGCTCAGTTAGACTCTATTCATTAAAAAGTGCAATGCAGTTGCGCCCCTGGGCTTTAGCCCGGTAAAGGGCGATATCCGACTGCTTCAGCATCTCCCGAAGGCTACAGTTCGGGCCATCGGCACTGGTAATCCCGATACTCAGGGTGGGAAACTGTGAGAGCGGTGGCGGCGGTTCTATCAATGCAATCTGTGTCTGCAGACGGACGGCCAGAGTGCGGGCGGTTTCAGAGCTTTCTCCGGGCAGGAGTATGATAAACTCGTCTCCGCCGAGGCGTGCGAATACGTCCCCCTTACGCAACACACTTTTCTCCACCGAGGCGATCTGCTGCAGAATTTTATCGCCGATATCATGACCATAAGTGTCATTCACCAGCTTGAATCGATCGACATCAAAAGAAATGAGACTCAGCAGATGTGATTCCGCATCTCCGCTGCGGACCACCCGGTCAAAAGAGGCTTCGAATGATCTTCTATTAGCCAATCCGGTTAACTCGTCGGTTTCAGCCAGCCGCTGTAGCTGCTTTCGCTCCTCCACATCCTTTGTAACATCAACGATGAAACCCTCTATTTCGAACTCATCACCAGTCGCATGCCCCGGACTGATAAGAGCGGTCATGGAAGCCCAAATCCGGTCACCGTTTTTCTTCACAAAACGGAAGCGATTGTCCCGCACTTCCCTCTGCTCTGTGAGCCGTTCTATAAAACAGTGACGATCACCGGGGTTTTGATAAATCAGTTCGATCGAGGATAGATCGAAAATCTCCTGCTGGGTATAACCGAGTAACTCGGCAAAAGCGGTATTCGCAAACAGAACTGTGCCGTCTTTTTTTGTCCGGTAAAATCCGATCGGAGCCCTTTCCAGCAGCAGCCGGTAGGCGCGCTCTCTCGACAGTTCCTCCTGCTCGGATTTCCGGGCCGTCAGTATCACTCTGTTGAACTGGCGGTTTAGAAAAGCAAACTCGTCATTATTCGAAAAGAGCTCCCGCAGAGGCAGATTATGTTTGATGACCTCCTCGAAATAATCCGACAGCCTCCTGGTTCTGGACACTAAGCCGGCTACCAGCCTGGCGAGGAAAAATGCCGCTAATAAAAACAGAACTACCGAAGAGAAGAGGATCGGGATTTTGACATTCGCGAACTCCTGTACCAGGGATTCACGGGGGACAATTACCTCGAGCTGCCATCCGTTCGACAGAGGTCGGCTCACCTCCACCAAGAGGTTCTCTCCGTTTTCCGGCGGCCGGGCGGATTCTCCTAAAAAGGTCCCGTCGGTTCCGACAAAGGGAACGCCGTCCTCATCCAGCAGAAATGCCAAGCTGCCGGTCGGAAGATCGATCTGTCGTAAAATCTCCTGCAACCCATTCAGTCTGATATCCGTTCCGAAGATACCTATAAACTCGCCATCATTATTTTTTATAGGAATGACAGTACTTACAACCGTATCTTTGGTAATAATCTCCTCATAGGGCTGCGACCAAACCGGCTGACCTTCGGAGCTCATGCCGGCTCGGTACCAGGGCCGCACCCGCGGATCAAACCCTTCGGGAAGCCCCAAATCGGGATACAGTTCAATGGTTCCATCGGCCAGCCCATAGTAAATGTAAAAATGATCCG
>JAASTM010000359.1 GCA_021767325.1 Spirochaetales bacterium | reverse complement strand
GTCAGATAGCCGGCCCGGGAGTGATACCGGGTGATATCCGGAGGAACCGCGATTACCCGCTGGGGTGTGCCGCCCCTGCTCAGTGCATCGAGGGCCGAATACAGTCCTTCTCTCAAATCATCATTGCTGAGATTCTCATCTCGTCCGCCACGCGCATAATACAGCATAGTTCCTCCTATTCGTGTTCGTCCCAGTGCGGCTTCTCCGGCAGCGAAGCATCGAACTCTGCGGCCAGCTGCTGTTCGTATTCCCCCTGGAAGGTGCCGTTCAGAAAGCGTTCGAGGCCCTCCTCGTAAAACCGCTGCCAGGACTGCTCCTCACGACCCGGGATAATCGGATAAAACCGGGCCTGGTTGCTCTGAGCAGCTTTTAAGTCGCCGGGGGCGTCTCCTATCATTAATATATGATCTGTCCGGTATTTTCCATCCGCCGCCAGGGAAATGTGTTCGGACTTGGTGCCCATCTCCTGTCCGGCGATCAGCCGGGTATATCCGTCGATGCCGTGCTCCTGCCACTCACGCTGCAGGGCTTCCAGCGGGGTTTGTGAAACCACTATAACGTCCGCCTTACCCTGCAGCTTCTGCAGGCTCTTCGTAAGATAGGGAAAGGGCGGCAGATTGAACACGATCTCCTCTACGCTGCGGTTGACTCCGTTCGACCATTCGAGGGCCTTCTGCAGATCGGGATCGGGATTCTTCTGCAGCTCGGCCTCCAGGGCAGGATTGCCGAGTTTTGTTTCGCGTCGAATCCACTCCCGCAGCCCCTGCATGTCGGGTATCTCCACGCCCCGGGCTTGCACCTCGGGCCGTGAACGCAGCAGATCAAGAGCCACCAAGACTGCTTTGAAGCGGTTGTAACCGCGGGTTTTCGAATAGAGGTTCACGAAATCCCAGGTTTCACGGGCATACTTAGAGACGGCCTGCAGGCCGAAGTGTTTGATGAAGTTGGGGCAGAAACACTCCTTGTGCTTGAGCTCCATAGAGTCGAAGGCACAGCCGTCGGAATCTATTCCAATGAAGAAGTCTTGTTGCGGTTGAAGATCTTTGAGTAGTTGAACCGGGTCAGGCATAGTTTCTATTCCTTTCGTTTTTGAATACTATACGAAAACTATTACCATGAAAAACCGGGGCGGTCAAGGCAAATTGCAGGTTTGACAAGTAAAAACTTTCGATATATTATGAAAAAATAAATAGAACGAAAGCGGAAAGAGTATGGCACAACCAACACGACATGATCAGATTATCAATATCATTACCCGCCGGCGGCAGGTTTCGGTTCAGGAGCTGACCGATCGGCTGGGGGTATCCGAAGTCACCATTCGAAAGGACCTCAGTTTTCTCGAGGAACAGGGGTATCTGATGCGGACCCACGGCGGGGCGCGGCTGGCCGAAGACATCGGCCGGCTGCAGACGATCAGCGCCCGGCGGCAGGCCCATGCGCAGGAAAAGCACTCGATTGCCCGGGCGGCAGCCAGCCTGATCAACGAGGGCGATACTATTTTGATCGATGCCGGCAGTACCTGCGCCGCATTGGCCCATGCCGTGCGGGATATGAATCTGCGGGTCATCACCAACTCCCTGGATGTAATGGTAGAGCTGGCCGATTCACACTCGATATCCCTGCACTCCGTGGGAGGCAGCTACCGACTGGATGCCGGCTCCTTTATCGGACCGGGAGCCGAGGAGGCGCTGCAGCAGTATCGCATCGACACCTGTTTTATCGGAACTCCGGCCTTCACCAGCGACGGAGTATTTTCCTCCCAGAATACAATCGAATCGCACTTCAAGCGCCAGGCGCTGAAGATCTCGAACCGGAGGGTAGTCCTCTCGGATCATTCCAAGTACAACCGCACCACTTTTTCCGTCTTCAGCCGGGCCGATGACATCGACATTCTGGTGGTGGACCACCGGTTTGAAGGCATCGAAAAACTGCACGAACTGGGCGTAGAAGTGCTGGTTGCGGATGAAGTCTGATAATATAGCTCGGTGTGAAGCTATGGCCTACGGGGACCTGTGGAGCCGGGCCGGGTATACAAAATAAGCGAAGGAGATACGTATGTTTGATGTAAAAGAGATGTTTGATTTGAGCGGAAAAACGGCCGTAATTACCGGCGGAGGCGGAGTACTGGCCGGCGTGATGGCTGAAAGCTTGATTGCCGCCGGTGCCAAGGTTTCCCTGTGGGGCCGTGGACGCAGCGCCCCGGTGGCCGATATCATAAAAGAGATGGGCGAGACAAGCGGCCATCCCGAATTGGTTCACGGGGTTACGGTCGACACCAGTGATAAAGCGGGAGTCGAGGAAGCCCTGCAAAAAACCGAGCAGGAGCTCGGAATGCCGGATATCCTGGTAAACGGGGTTGGCGGCAATCTGGGTAAAAGCGATTTTGTGGATGCCGACCTGGACACCTTCAAAAAAATACTGGATATGAACATCCTGGCCGGTCTGGTGGTTCCCACTCAGGTATTCGCCAAGCGCTGGATAGAAGCCGAACACTCCGCTTCGATTATCAATATGGCCTCGATGGCCTCCTATATCCCGCTGTCCGGTGTGTGGGCCTACGGAGCGGCCAAGTCGGCAGTGATGAATCTGACCATGGCTACGGCCAAAGAGTTTGCTCCCCACAAAATTCGGGTCAACGGAATTGCCCCGGGTTTCTTTATCGGACACCAGAACAAGGCCCTGCTGATCGAGGACGAAGCCAGCGGAAAACTCACCCCCCGCGGTCAGGCGATTATCGATCATACCCCCTACGGTCGCTTCGGCGAGCAGGGCGACCTGGCCGGTACCACTGTGTTCCTGGCCAGCGAGAAAGCCTCCGGATTTATTACCGGTATCACTATTCCGGTTGACGGCGGCTATCTGGTTCATAATGTTTAGAGGGGGAGCCTAATGAAAACCTTTATTACCGACGATTTCATGCTGCAGAACGATACCGCCCGCCGGCTGTATCACTCCTATGCCGCCCGGATGCCGATATTCGACTTTCACTGCCATCTGCCGGCGAAGGAGATTGCAGAGAACAGCGGATACCGCTCACTGACGGAGGTGTGGCTGGGCGGCGACCACTACAAGTGGCGGGCCATGCGCTCGGACGGATTCGAAGAGCGGCTGGTCACCGGGGAGGCCGACGACTGGGAGAAGTTCCAGGCCTGGGCGGCCACTATTCAGCATGCCGTCGGAAACCCGCTGTACCACTGGACCCATCTGGAGCTGCTGCGCTACTTCGGGATAGACGAGGTGCTGACCCCCGAGTCGGCCGGCAGAATCTATGAGCAGGCCAACAGCATGCTGCAGCAGGAGGACTTCCGGGTGCGGCCCCTGCTGAAAAAGATGGATGTGAAGGCGGTCTGCACCACCGACGATCCGGCCGACTCACTGGAACACCACCAGGCGGTGCACAGCCTGGGCGGCGAGACAGCCTTCCACACGGTAGTGACGCCAACCTTCCGGCCGGACAAGGCCCTAGCGGTTGAAGACCCGCCGGCCTACCGGCAGTACATACAGAAACTCGGGAAGGCCGCCAGCCTCGATATCAAGAGCTACCGCGACCTGATCGAGGCGCTGGACTCCCGTCACGCCTTTTTCCACAGCCTGGGGGGCCGGCTATCCGACCACGCCCTGGAGCTGCCCTTCGCCGAAGAGTGCAGCGAAGCCGATGCCGGCCGCATCTTCGCCAAGATCATGGCCGGGCAGAGCATCGACCGCTACGAGACGCTGCAGTTCAAAACCGCGGTGCTGCGCGAGGTCGGCCGTATGAATTACCGCCGCGGCTGGACCATGCAGCTGCACATCGGCGCCCAGCGCAACAACAACAGCCGCATGTTCAAGGCCCTCGGTCCGGATACCGGCTTCGACTCGATGGCCGACGGGCGGGTAGCCGCACCGCTGGCCCGC
>JAASTM010000358.1 GCA_021767325.1 Spirochaetales bacterium | reverse complement strand
TCGGGCGGAAACTTTATTCTGATCCTGATTATCACCGCCATCGCCTGTCTGCTGCTGGGGATGGGGCTGCCCACCACGGCCAACTACATTGTGATGGCCAGTTTGACGGCCCCGGTGATCGTGACCCTGGGGGCCCGGGCGGATGTAGTGTTTCCCCTGATCGCCGCTCACCTGTTCGTGTTCTTTTTCGGGATACTGGCCGACGACACGCCCCCGGTGGGGCTGGCGGCCTTTGCCGCCTCGGCAATTGCCCGCTCGAACCCGATCAAGACCGGTATCCAGGGCTTTTCTTACGATATCCGCACCGCCCTGCTGCCGTTCATGTTCATTTTCAACACCGACCTGCTGCTGGTCAATGTGACTTCCTTCTGGCGGATCGCCTGGATTTTCTTTACCACCCTGGTGGCGATGTTCAGCTTTGCGGCGGCCACACAGAACTTTTTGATCATCAAAAACCGCATCTACGAGGGCGTGCTGCTGCTGGTGACCACTTTTATCTTGCTGCGCCCGTACTATACTACCAATATGCTGGGTATTGCCGAGAGCTACCGCTATGTGGTTTCGATTGCGGCGCTGCTGATTTACGCTCTCGTATTTTTGCTGCAGAGGCAGCGGTCGCGAGGCGCTGCGGCGGCGGTTTAAGTGCCCCGCGGCAGCCAGCCGCGTTGCCCCTGCGGGGTTTCCACGTAGTAAAACGAGCCGTTCAAGCCGAGTAACCTCAGTCCGGAGGTGTCCGAGAGTTTAGCGACCGCCTCGCCGTGGGCAGCGGGTGCGGAGTAGAGATAGCTATTACCCGCCACGGCCAGCGAACCGCCGGCCTCCAGAGGCTGCTCGAGCAATTCAATATCTTCATAGTTCAACTCAACGGTCCGCTCTTGGCCTTGGTGTCTCGGCAGCCGCACCCGCAGACGGTCGGTGCCGGCGGCAAGGATCCGCACCACAGTGCCGGCCGGTATCCCAGACTCGAGCCCGGCATCGATCTCCCGGGTGGTGCGCATATAGTTTTCAAGGGAGTACTGGTCAAGCGGCAGTGGCGCCGGTGGGCCTGTTCCGGGTTTTAGAAAGTTCCAGGGATCCAGGGCCTGCCAACGGGCCGCATAAATTCCGAAATGCAGATGCGGCGGGGTGGTAATTGCGTTGCCGGTGTTTCCCACCGCCCCCAGCGGGTCGCCGGGGGATACTCTCTGCCCCCTCTCGGCGTACTGTTCATCGAGATGGGCATAATAATAATTGAATCCACGCTGTGCATCGCGCACCACGACCGTCTTTCCGCCGAGTTCGCGGGTACCGACCCGCCAGACAGTCCCTTCGCTCACCGAAAGTACCGGCGTACCGCGGGCGGCGAAAATATCCACCCCTTCGTGCCGTCGCCGGCCGCCGTCCCGGGGGTCTCCGAAAAAGCTATGAATATCCCGCATGCCCTTTCCCTCTACTGGAAAGGCCAGCGCCGGATTCTCTTCGATTGAAATGGTGTATCTGCCGCCCCGCAGCAGCTCCGGCTGCAGGCGCAGGATATAGCGGTTGTCACGCTGCGGTTCAAACTCCAGTAGGTTTTGGTCCCGGTCATAACTGGCAACGTGTACCAGCTGCTCGCCGTCATCTTCAACCCGGAACAGATCAACAAACAGTCGAAGCTCGGCTTGCTGGTCGAGGTCAATACTAATTCGAATTGCTCTGCCCCGCTGGCTTTCGAACTCGTAGCCGGCGGCATCCGGGGCAGCCGGGTCGAAAAAGACCTGTTCCCGGTAGGGGAGCTCTATTGCCACAGGATTTTCCAGGACTCGTTCAGAGGCTTCTATCCACTGCCGTCCGATAGCGGCATCGGCCAGGTCCATCTGCTCGAGGCCCGCGATGTAATCGGCATGCGAGGCCCGCGGCTCGAAGGGCTCGGCCACCTCTTCCTGCGCACATCCGGCTATTATGAAAATGGCCGCCGCAGCACAGATTAGCCCCACGGACCAGAGGCGTCCAGCGGTTGAATTACGACTATGGTGGTATTTCATTGGTTTGAATAGTAAAAAAGCTGAGCAGCTGAGTCAAGAAAAGAATGATGAATATATTCAAAAATATGCATTCATAAACAAGGGACATCAGCCAGCCAGGCTGGCACGCTGCGGACAGGTAACTTGCCCGCCAGGTGCAAAACTATTATGTTGAAGGTATGTACGATCCTCTAGCCCACTATTACGAAGAAATTTTCCCGGTAAGTGAAACGCAGATTCAGTTTGTACACTCGGCTCTTCGCACCGCAGGCGCGGCGGGTGCAGCCCGCCCGGAACGGCACGCTGGCGAAGGAGCGGCTGCCGCCGGCGCCCCGCTGCGACTGTTGGATGTCGGCTGTGCGGTGGGAGATCTGGCAGCCGCGGCGGCTCAAGCCGGGGGCAGCACAGATAGTGATACCAGCCGGGATGTCTCCGCCCGGGGAATAGAGGTCGATGCGATCGACTTGAACAGCGCGATGATCCGTAGGGCCGCTGCCCGCCACAGTGAGAAGGTCCAGACCGGCCGGCTGCGCTTTCATCGGATGGACATGCTAAAAATCGCGCAGGAGTTTGAACCGGAGAGTTTCGATGCGATCGCCTGCCTGGGGAACACCCTGGTGCATCTGCCCGGCCCGCTCGAAATCGAGCAGTTTCTAAAGGCTGCAGGCCGCATTCTTCGCAGTGGATCGACCGGCAGCCGGGCGCCGGGCAGCCAGGAGCCCGGCCGTCCGGACGGTGCTTCCGCCAGCCACGCTTCCAGCGGCACCTTAATACTGCAGCTGCTTAATTATGATTATCTGCTGCAGGAACGGCCAAAACAGCTGCCACTGACAGAGACGGAACATGTACGGTTTGAAAGGGAGTACAATTATACTACCGGCTCCAAAACCGGCAGCAAAGACATCCGGGTGGTGTTCACTACCCGTCTGCGCATTAAATCCACAGGAGAGGTGTACGAGGATTCGATCGAGCTCTACCCACTGCGCCGCAGCGAGCTGGAAACCCTGTTAGAGAGCGCCGGCTTCGGGAGGTTTAAATTCTACGGCGGATTCGACGGTTCGCCGCTCGAGCCGGACAGTTTTCCGTTGGTTGTGGTGGCTTCTAAAATAGTATAATACCCGACATCAAAGCAGTTGAATTTGACTCAGTGAAAGAAAACGGTTACTATAAAAACGTTTTTCTGACTATAAGACATTCATGATTGCCATTTCAAAAACAATCGCAGTTCTAATATGCGGAGTATAATCGATGAAAAAGCCTACAATTAAAGATGTAGCGAAACGTGCCGGGGTTGCTATTTCAACCGTTTCAAATGTAATCAACAACTCAAAATATGTGAGCCCCGAGACAAGAGAAAAGGTCGAAGCGGTACTGGCCGAGAGCAACTACTCCCCAAATATCATCGCACAGAGTTTCAGAAAAAACAAAGACAATACCATTGGGATAGTAGTACCCTTCTCGAACCAAGATATGGCCAATATGTACTTCATTTCGACTGTTTTCGGCATTGAAGAAACACTACGGGCGAAATACCATCTTATTTTCTCGGCTACTCATGAGAGCCATGCAGACGAGATTTCACAGGTTGAGCTGTTCAGCAGAAAAAGAATCAGCGGGTTGATTCTGGCTCCTTCGAGCAGCGATATTTCTTACTTAAAAGAGTACTTTGATGAAAACTTCCCGGTTGCCGTGATCGATAGGCGCGCCCACGGCTTTGGGGCCGATGAAATCGTTGTAAATGGGGATAGTGCTATTCGATCAAGCATTCACAAGATGAAGACGCGCGGTTGTTCACGAATAGGGTACATCAGCGGTCCACTGGATATCTCCAGTGCGATCGAACGTCATGGTAGCTATGAACAAGCGCTTGCGGATCACAACCTGAAGTATGATGCTTCCTTAGTCCGCACGGCCTCACCTACGTTCGAACAGGGGT
>JAASTM010000002.1 GCA_021767325.1 Spirochaetales bacterium | reverse complement strand
CGAAACCGCCCCGCTGATAGCCGGCTGCGGTCCGGAACTAACCCGCTTCAGATCTACCGGTCCGGCCCTGCCGGGAGTTACAGTGAAAATAGATAATCCCGATCCCGGAACCGGAGAAGGGGAGATCCTGGTCAGTGGGCCCAATGTGATGCAGGGGTACTTCAAAGACGAGGACAAAACCGCCGAGGTGATGACCGAGGACGGATGGTTTCGCACCGGGGATCTAGGGCTGCTCGACGAGGAGGGCTATCTGTATATCCGCGGAAGGTTGAAGAATATGATACTGGGCCCCAGCGGAGAAAATATTTACCCCGAAGAGATCGAGGCACTAATTAACAAACATGATTTTGTGAACGAATCGCTGGTGGTCGAACAGGAGGGGCGTTTAGTGGCGCTGGTGAACATCGACTATGAAGCTTTGAAGGACCACGTGCGGGATGTTGCCGAATCGGCGGTGGATATCTCGAAGCAGGCCAACGAGTATCTGGCTCAACTGAAACGGACTGTAAACAAACGCCTGAATGTCTTTTCGCGGGTAAGCGATTTTCTGGAAAAGAACGAGCCGTTTGAAAAAACTCCCACCAAGAAAATCAAGCGTTACCTCTACACACATCTGGGCAATAAGAATAAAATAGAGAAGAAGAATAAAGAAGAAACAGAGGAATCCAAAGATGCGCAAGGTAAATGATCTTCATATACGTGATATACAACCGCTGATACCGCCTATCGAGTTAAAGCAGAAGTACCCGCTACCCGATGCTTCTGCCGAGTTAGTATATGAAAGTCGCGAAATCATTAAAAAAATCGTGAACCGGGAAGACCCCCGGATTCTGGGGATAATCGGTCCCTGTTCGATTCATGACACAAAAGCTGCCCTCGAATATGCCGAGCGGCTGGCAGAGCTGCGCGAAAAGGTGCAGGACAAGATCTATATTATCATGCGCGTTTATTTCGAAAAGCCCCGGACCACAATCGGGTGGCGCGGCCTGATTGTAGATCCGCAGATGGACGGTTCCTATGAAATTGCGGATGGTCTTGAAATTGCCCGTAAAACTCTCATCGAAATCACCCGGCTCGGCCTGCCGGCCGGGTCGGAAATGCTCGATCCGTATGTGCCCCAGTATATCGATGACCTGGTCTCCTGGTCGGCTATCGGCGCCCGTACTACCGAGAGCCAGACCCACCGCAACATGGCCAGCGGTCTATCCATGCCGGTCGGTTTTAAAAACGGGACCAGTGGTAATCTCGAGCTGGCGGTAAATGCCATGCAGTCGGCCGTGCATCCGAACAGTTTTATCGGTATGGACCAGGACGGAAAGACGGCTGTTTACAGCACTACCGGAAATGAGGCCTGTCACTTGATTCTGCGGGGCGGTCGCAGCGGTCCGAATTATCATGAAGAGGATGTAGAGAATGCCGAACAGATGATGCGGGATGCGCAGCTGAACCCCTCGGTAGTCGTCGACTGCAGCCACGCTAATTCCGGCAAGAAATCGCCCCGCCAGCGCCGAGTGCTGCGGTCGATCATAGATCAGGTGCTGCGGGGACAGAGAGTGCTGTCCGGGTTTATGATGGAGAGCAACCTCTTCGAAGGGCGTCAGGAGATCCCCGGGAATCTGGCGCAGTTGAAATACGGGGTTTCGGTTACGGACGAGTGTATCGGCTGGGACGAAACCGAAAAGCTGGTTTTGCAGGCTTATCAGGATCTTTCGAAAGTAGGGGTTGCCGGTAAAGCCTGAATATGACCATTTTAAACTCAAGGAGGTAATATGAAGCGCGTAGCAGTTCTATTTGCTGATGGTTTCGAAGAGGTCGAAGGGCTTACCCAGGTCGACTTTCTCCGACGGGCCGGCGTGGAGGTTACCACGGTTGGAGTTACCGGAAAAACGGTAACCGGCGGTCATGATGTCACTATTGAAACGGATACCACTATTGATACTCTCGATGCTGATTCCTTAGACGGTATAGTTATACCGGGGGGCATGCCCGGAGCCGAAAATGTGGCTTCATCCACCCATGCCCAGGATATTATCACAAAACTATTTAAAGCCGGAAAGTTAGTCGCGGGAATCTGTGCCGCTCCGGCGGTTGTGCTGGAGCCGCTGGGAGTGCTGGAAGGCAAAACCGCCACCTGCTATCCAGGTTTCGAAGGCTGCTTCAAGCAGGCGACTTTCTCCGAGGATAGAGTGATTAAGGACGGCACGGTTATCACCAGCCGCGGCCCCGGAACGGCCGCCGAATTCGCGGTCGCTTTGATCGAATATCTTGTAGATTCTAAGACCGCAGAAAAAATCAAAAGCGGAACGCTGCAGCCGGGCGTATAAGCCGCCGGCTGAGCAAACGGCACCTCTCCGAGACGGGAGGTGCTTTTTTTTGTACCTGCGCTGCCGACTGTTGTAGCACACCGGCGGTTGCGGACTCCGTCGTGCAGCAGAGCCGAAGATTTTACTTTACACGTGTAAAATTTTGGATATACTGGGTGTGGGAGTGAAAATGGACATCAGAACAGAACTATTCGGAATACAGCTGCAGAGCCCCTTTATCATCGGCTCGGGGCCGCTGAGCTACGGGGCCGAGGGAATGATCCGGCTGCACCGGGCCGGGGCCGGGGCAGTGGTGACGAAAACGATTCGTGACACCGCGGCGGATAATCCGTACCCGCACATAGCGGCTGTTGATAAGAGCACCCTCATCAATGCCGAGAAGTGGACCGATTATCCGGCCGAACAGTGGATAGAAGCGGAGATCCCGACCGCCAAGCGGGCCGGTGTGATACTAGGGGCGAGTATCGGCCATACCCGGGAAGAGGTGGAACACTGGATAGAGGCCCTGGATGCGGCCGGGGCCGATTTTTTCGAGCTGGTCTCCTACCAGCCCGAGACAATTCGCCCGATGGCCGAACGTGCTAAGCAGCTCACCGCAAAGCCGGTGGTGGTAAAGATAAGTCCGAACTGGCCGGATGCGGCTGCTACTGCGCGGGAGCTGCTCGGGCTGGGGGTCGACGGTATTACCGCCATCGATTCCGTGGGGCCGGTGTTGAGTATCGATATCCGGACCGCCCGGCCGCGGGTCGGCGGCCAGTCCGGCTTCGGCTGGCTGACCGGCAGCGCACTCAAACCGGTGGCCCTGCGCTATGTGGCGGAGATCGCGGCCGGCAGTTCGGCGCCGGTGATCGGATTAGGCGGGGTGATGCGGGCCGAGGATGCGGTAGAGATGCTGATGGCCGGTGCGGCCGCCGTGGGGGTGTGCAGCGCCCCGATGCTGCGCGGGGTAGAATATCTACAGAAACTAAACAGCGACCTGGCCCGACTGGTAGAAAGCTTGGGCTATGAGAGTCTGGCTGCAGTCCGTGGGGCTGCCCTGACACACCTTTACCCACAAGAGGTGCATCGAAAATTCAGCTTCAACTTTGATGCCGAAAGCTGCATCTGGTGCGGCCTCTGCGTTGAGGTTTGTCCCTACGCCGCCCGCAAACTAAACAAGAGCGAGCAGAGCAACTTATTGGATGAAGGGCGCTGCCGCTACTGCGGACTGTGTGCATCCGTATGTCCTACTCCTGCGCTGAGAAAGACGGAGGTCTAGTTATGGCGGCAACGGTAATCAAGGCCGGCTATGCGCTCCTGGAGGACGGGCTGCACGCCGACACCGGAGTGCGGGTGGAAGATGGCCGCATAACCGCAGTGGCTCCGAACGGGCAACTGCAGGTTGAGGCGGGCGATTCTCTGATCGATGCCCGGGACAAGCTCCTCTCCCCCGGTTTCGTCAACGGGCACATGCATATGTACGGGGTCCTGTCGCACGGCATCAGTGTGGAAGCGGCGGTTACCGATTTTACCAGTTTTCTGGAGGACTTCTGGTGGCCCTACATGGAGAACCGCATCGACCACTCTCTAGTAGAACTGACTACCCTCTGGGCCTGTGTGGAGATGATCAACAGCGGCATTACCAGTTTTCTGGAGGTGCTGGAAGGGCCCAATTCGATACCCGGTGCCCTGGAAGTGGAGCGACGGGTAATCGAAGCGGCGGGGCTGCGGGCCCGGCTCAGCTTTGAAGCCTGCCAGCGGCTCAGTAATGAGAATGGCCAGCTGGGGCTGCGGGAAAATGCCGATTTTATCCGCAGCATGCGGACTTCGGGCGGGCTGGTGGAGGGACTCATGTCGATTCACACCCTCTTTACCGCCGATAAGTCATTTATTATGCAGGCCAAACAACTGGCCGCGGAGCTGGATGCCGACATTCACATGCACCTCTCCGAGAGTGTGTACGAACCGCAGTGGGTGCAGCGCAGCTACGGACGGCGCCCGGTGGAACTGTACGAGCAGTGGGGCTTTCTTGACGAGCGGGTGGTCGCCTCGCAGGCGGTGCAGATAAGCGAGCGGGAGGCTGACATCCTGGCCCGGCGGGGCTGCCGGCTGGTGCATATGCCGCTGTCGAACTGCGAGGTCGGCGGAGGCGTGGCGCCGGTTCCCGATTATCAGCGACTGGGAATTGCCACCGGACTGGGTACCGACGGCTATATCAACAACTTTTTCGAGGTCATGCGGGGTGCCTTCTTGATTCACAAGGCCCACCGCCAGAACCCGGAAAGCATGCCGGCCGAAACGGTGTACCGCATGGCTACCTCCCAGGGCGCTGCGGCGGCAGGATTTCCGAACACCGGACTTATTCGGGCCGGCCATGAAGCCGACCTGATTACTATCAAACTCGACACTCCCACCCCCATCAACCGCCGCAATGTCTACGACCAGCTGGTACTCTTTAGAAACCCGCAGGACGTATCCGAGGTGATGGTGCACGGGCGTCTGTTGAAGGCGGAGGGAAAGCTGCTGACCCTCGATGAGGCGGCGGTCAAGCAAGAGCTGCGGGAGGCGGCGGCGCAGTTCTGGCAGATGAGATAGGTGCGCGGATGAAAATGCAGAATTCACTGCACTTTTTAGTTGAACACGTGTTAAATCCAAGTTATAGTAGTGGGCAACTACGCAGGAGGGGTTATGGCTAATACCGTCTACATCGACTTGAGTTCGGGGAAGGTGCACCTGGTGCCGACCCCCGCCGAGGACCTGGAGCTGTTTTTGGGCAGCCGCGGCTACGCCGCTAAAATACTGTTTGAACGGGTTGGCCCGGAGATCGGTCCCTTCGACCCGCAGAACTGTCTCATCTTTTCGGTCGGACCCTTCACCGGCACCAACTGGCCCACCGGGGCCCGCATGACCGTCAGCGCTAAATCGCCGGCCACCGAGGCCTACGGCTACGGCAACACCGGCGGTTTTATCGGCACGGAGATCCGTAAAGCCGGCTACGATGCAGTGGTGGTCACGGGCCGGTCCGAAACGCCGGTCAACATTCATATCGAGGACGAGCAGATTCGAATTGTGCCGGCCGATGATCTGTGGGGCACCGTCGCCACCGAAACCGAGGCGCAGCTGAAGGGCTCATACGCAAAGCACCAGGTCTGCTGCATCGGTCCCGGCGGCGAGAATCTGGTCTATTTTGCCGGCGTGATGACCGACGGCGGGCGGGCGGCCGGCCGTTCGGGGATGGGTGCGGTGATGGGCTCGAAAAACCTCAAAGCCCTGATCGTCCGCGGCAGCCGCAAGGCCGAGGTACCGCCGGAGTTCAAGCGGCTGGCCACCGAAAAGGCCAAGAAGCTGCTGCAGAGTCCGGCCGCCATGGACTACAAGCAGTGGGGCACCAGTATCCTGATGGACTTCAAGAACCCCCGGGGTGATATCCCGGCCCGCAACTACCAGGCCTGTCAGGCGCCGGTCATAAAAAAGGTGAATGCCGCGACCGTACACCAGTATGTGGTTAAAACCTCCGGCTGCTTCAGCTGCCCCATCCGCTGCGGCCGCCACTCGAAGGTGGAGAGCGGCCCCTACGCCCATGAGGCCGACGGGCCGGAGTATGAGACAGTCAACTCCTTCGCACCGCTGGTGGGCAACGAGGACATTGAGCTTGCCTTGTACTGCAATTACCTCTGTAACCGCTACGGAATCGACACTATCTCCACCGGCTCGATGGTCGCCTTTGCTATGGAGTGTCACCAGCGTGGTCTGCTGGATGATCCTGAGCTGAGCCTGGAGTGGGGCGATGGGGCCTCCATTACCGGGCTCATCGAGCGGATCGCCTTTAGGCAGGGACTGGGAAAGATACTGGCGGACGGAGTCAAACGGGCGGCTGGTCAGATACATCCTGAGGCGCATAAGTACGCCCTGCATGTAAAGGGGCTCGAGACGCCGCGGCAGGAGCCGCGGACCAACCGGGGACTGGCCCTGGGCCACGCCACCAGCGCCCGGGGGGCCGACCACCTGTACGGCCTGTCGACCATCGACCAGACCAAGAACCGGGAAGCGGCCCAGCGCTACTTCCCGGAAGCCGGCGAGGAGATCCTGGATGTCTTCAGCCAGAAGTACAAACCGCAGGTACTCAAATTTACCGAGGCCTTTTCGGCAATAAACGATTCGCTGGGAATCTGCAAGTTCTCTACCCTGGAGGCCTTTGCCCTGGGACCGGAGGATATCGCCGAGGGGATGAGTGCCTACTTCGGCCGGGAGTTCAGTATGCAGGACCTGCTGCACATCGGCGAGCGGATCGTCAATCTGGAACGTATGTATAACGTGCGCCACGGGATGGACCGCAGGGACGACCGGCTGCACGATCGCTTTTTGAACGAGCCGATGACCGTGTATGTAGAGAAGGACGGGGCCCTCACCGATGAGGTGCAGAAATCGGGGCTGGTAGTGGATTTGGACGAGATGCTCGAGGGCTACTACCGCCAGCGCGGCTGGACACAGCAGGGTATTCCGACTCCAGAGAAGCTGAGGGAGCTCGGTTTGGAAGATTTGATTGCGGCGCTGCCGGAAGGAGGATGAGGACGTGAAGTTGGAAATAGTTGGGAAGCAGGCTCCCCGTCTGGATGCCCTTGAAAAGGTAACCGGCCGGGCCAAATACTGCGGTGACGTGAGTTTCGGCGGACAGCTGTATGCTGCCACCGTGTATTCGAAGTATCCCCACGCCCGTATTCTGCGCATCGACAGCCGGCGGGCCGAACAGCTGGAGGGGGTAGTGGCAGTGGTGACCGCTGCGGATGTGCCGGCCTCGAACTGCATGTTCGGCCGGTTTCCGGTCTTTGCCGCCGACGAGGTGAAGTATGTCGGCGACGGGGTGGCGGCGGTGGCGGCCGAAAGCCCCGCGCTGGCCAGCCGGGCGGCGGAGCTGGTGGAGGTGGAGTATCAGGAGCTGCCGGCGGTGCTGGACATGGAATCTGCACTGGCGCCGGGGGCGGAGTTGGTCCACGCCGATGAGACGGGCAACCTTATCGAGAGCTCCCACCATAAGATGTATTTTGGCGATGTGGCCCAGGGCTTTGAAGCGGCCGACCGGGTGCTGGAGCGCAGCTACAAGACCCACTTCGTCGACCAGATGTACATCGAGCCGGAGGCGGTTATCGCTCTGCCGGACCCCTACCGGGTGGGCGTAGAGATTCACGGCTCGATTCAGAACCCTTATTCGATCCGGCAGAACGTGGCCGAGGTAACGGGCTTGAAGTACAGCCAGGTGCGGGTGGTGCAGAGCACCATCGGCGGCAGTTTTGGCGGCTAGGACGAGTCGGTCATGCTGATGGCCGCCCGCTGCGCGGTGATGGCCCTGAAGCTGAAGCGGCCGGTGAAGATGGTGCTGACCCGTGAGGAGTCGATGCTGGAGAGCCCCAAGCGGCACGCCTACCATCTGGACTACAAAATTGGGGTGAAGACCGACGGAACCATTACCGCGGTGGAGGACCGCATCTACACCCAGGGCGGGGCCTACAACAACAAGGCGATGTTCGCCAACTGGCGCGGTTCGGTGCACGCGGCCGGACCATACCGGGTGCCCCATGTGAAAACCGATGTGTACGGGGTGTATACCCACACCATTTTCGGCGGCGCCTACCGGGGCTTTTCGGCCCCGCAGATCGTCTTTGCCACCGAATCGCTGATGGACGAAGTGGCCGCCGAGTTGGGGATAGACCCGGTGGAGTTTCGCTTGAAAAACTGTCTGCAGCCGGGCGACCAGCTGGCCACCGGGCAGATTCTGGACCCGGCCAAGATGCCGGCCAACCTAGAGCAGCTTATCCGGGATGTGAGCGAGCGGGCCGGCTATAAACAGCGAAAACAGGAGTTTGCCGACTTCAATGCCGGCAGTCCTGATCTGAAGCGGGGCATCGGGATTGCAGTCACCTTTCGCGGAGCCGGTCTCGGCGGTGAGGGGATCGATACGGCCGGGGCGACCATAACGATTGAACCGGACGGCAGTGTCAATATCCAGAGCGGCCTGATCGAGATGGGGCAGGGGATGCGAACCGCCCATGCGCAGATTGCCGCCGAAGTGCTGGGGATTGAACTCGAGCGGATCACCTTCTCCACCTCCGACACCTCGCTGGTGATGGATGGCGGGCCGACAGTGGCCTCCCGCGGGACCCTGGCCGGCGGCCGCGCCATGCTGGATGCCGCCGAGAAGCTGCAGCTGCGGCTGAAGGCGGTTGCCGCGGCGGCCCTCGAATGCGGGGCTGAGGAGATCGTGATCCGGGAGGGGCGCTACTGCCGACAGAACTCGCCCCGGCAAAGCGACCGGCAGTTGGGCTTCAGCCTGGACGAACTGATTACACAGGCCTACCGCGAACAGGGTTTGAGCCTGAGCGCCCAGGGCTGGTACAACCCCGGTCCGGAGCCCCTGGACCACCACAGCGGCCAGGGCAACGCTTATCCCTCCTACATCTTCGGAGCGGCTATGCCTGAGCTGCGGGTAGACCTGCACACCGGCAAGATCACGGTTGAAAAGGTGACCCTGGCCTATGAGATCGGCCGGGCCATCAACCCTAAAATCGTGGAGGGGCAGATTTACGGCGGCTTTCTGCAGGGCCTCGGCTACGGGCTGTACGAGGAGATCGAGCAGAGGAAGGGCTACGTGCAGACCCTGAACTTCGACAACTACATGGTTCCGACCATCAAGGACATGCCGCAGTTCGATCTGCGGCTGTTCGAAAGCGACCCGAATGTGGGGCCCTTCGGGGCCAAGGGGGTCGGAGAGGTCGGGGTGGAGCTGGCCGCAGCTTCGGTGGCCAATGCCGCCTTCAACGCCACCGGCCGGCGGATTCGCGAGTTGCCGCTGAACCTCGAGCGGGTTCTGCTGGGACGGGCTCTGACCAAATGACGCCACACACGAGGTAGAGGAGAGGGTGAACTAATGCAGGATTTTGATTTTTACCGCGCCAAAACTGTTGAAGAGGCGCTGGAGATACTGAACCAGGAGCAGGAGAAGGTCAAACTGATCGCCGGCGGAACCGACGTGCTGATCGCTCTGCGCGGCAACGAGCTGCCGCCCCAAGTACGGCTGCTGCTGGATATCAGCGGGCTGGATGCGCTGAAAAGGATCGAGCTGCAGGACGGCCGCCTGCACATCGGCGGGGCGGCGGCGCTGGCTGATATTGCCTCGGCTCCGGTCGTACGGGAGCAGGGTGTCATGCTGCACAGCGCCGCCGCCGCGGTGGGCTCGCAGCAGATTCGCAACCGCGGTACCCTGGCTGGCAATATTGTGACCGCGGCGCAGTGTGCCGATACGGTTCCGGCGCTGATGGTATTGGAGGCTGACTTGCTCTTAAAGAGTGTAAGTGGCAGTCGGACAGTGCGCATCACGGACTTCTTTACCGGACCCAAACAAACTGCCATCTCTCCCGCTGAATTACTATCTGAAATCATTATTAATCCCCCAAAATTAGAGTACAGAGGTGTCTTCGAGAAACTGATGCGCCGCGAAGCGGTGGCGAAATCGCGTCTGGGGCTGGCGGTGTTGGCGCGACAAAGCAAGGAAGGTGTAATTGAAGATCTGCGCCTGTCCATCGGATCATCTCTGCCGACGCACGGGCGCTTTCCGACGGTGGAACAGATGCTGCGGGGGCAGCGGCCAGACGGAGCGCTGCTGCAGGCGGCGGCCGTGGAGGCCGGCGAGTACATGCTGCGCAAAGGCGGGCGGCGCTGGTCTACGGATTATAAACTGCCGGTGGTGCAGAACCTGACCGAAAAATGTCTGCGTACGGTTGTGGAGGTATAATCGATGGTACCGATTACGGTGAGCTTGAAGGTAAACGGGGTTGAACGGCAGGTGCAGACCGCACCGAACCGGCGGCTGCTGGATGTGCTGCGGGATGATCTGGGACTGATGGGGACCAAAGAGGGCTGTGGTATCGGCGAATGCGGCGCCTGCACGGTGCTGATGAACGGCAGAAAGGTGAACTCCTGCATGGTGCTGGCTGGGCAGGCCGAAGGGGCTCTAGTGGTGACCATCGAGGGGCTCGGTGGACCGGATGAGCGGCTGCATCCCCTGCAGCGGGCCTTTATCGAGGCCGGGGCGGTACAGTGCGGTTTCTGCACTCCGGGGATGATCATGAGCGCCGCTGATCTGCTCGAGAAAAATCCTGCGCCCAGCGACGAGGAGATAAAATCTGCGGTGGCCGGGAATATCTGCCGCTGCGGGGCCTATGCCCAGATTATCGATGCGGTTAAGCTGGCCGCCGGGCTGATGAAGGGGCCCGGGCAAGGATCGAAGACTGCGGCCTCATAGTCAATAAAATGTGTGTTCATAAAATGTGCGGCGTAGCTGCGCAAGCAAATTGCATGAAGGAGCTTTTAGATGTACAGCGACTTGAAGGGTAAGCATCTGCTGACTACCCAGGATTGGACGAACGAAGAAATCAACAAACTGATCAATATTGCCGACCGCCTGAAACAGGACCGGATGATGGGCATTCCCCACGACGATATTCTGCGGGCGAAGACCTTTTTTATGCTCTTTTTCGAAGAGTCTACCCGGACACGCAACGCCTTCGAGGCGGGGATCCATCAACTCGGTGGCCACGCCCATTTCCTGACCCCCAAGGCCACCCAGATCGACCACGGCGAGACCAGCAAGGACACGGTCAAGGTGCTCAGCCGCTATGGCGAGGGAATCGGCGTGCGGAAAACCTATGGCGTAGGGCATGACTACATGCGCGATATGACCAGGTGGTCGGACATACCGGTGGTCAATATGCAGTGTGAGGATTGGCACCCCACCCAGGTGCTGGCCGACCTGATGACTATCCGCGAGAAGTTCCTGAACCAGTTACGCGGCCGCAAAATTGTGGTATCCTGGACCAGCGCGCCCAACTACATCCGGCCTCTGTCGATGGCCCACTCGCTGGTAGCGCTGATGCCGCGCTTCGGAATCGATGTGAACCTGGCCCATCCGCCCGAGTTCAAGCTGAAGCCCGAGATCATGGAGATGGCCCATAAGAACGCCGAGGCCTCCGGGGCCAAGCTGGAAGTCTTCGACGACATGGATGCGGCCACCGAGGGTGCCGACATTGTGTACGCCAAAGGCTGGGGCCCCATTACCCATACCGAGGATGAAAAAGAGGGGCTGGCGCTGATCGACAAGTATCCGGGCTGGATTGTCGACCAGCGGCGCATGCAGTTGGCCGGGCCGGAGTCGATCTACATGCACTGCATGCCCTACGACCGCGATATCGAGGTGACCAGCGAGGTGGTCGACGGCCCGCAGTCGGTAGTGTTCGACGAGGCGGAGAACCGCCTGCATATTATGAAGGCAATTATGGCCGCTACGATGGGCTGAAACAAAGGAGTCCCTATGCACAGCGAAGAGCGTAACAGCGAACAAATGACATCCCGTCAGCGGATTATGGCGGTGCTGCAGGGTCGTACTCCCGACCGAGTACCCTGGGTGCCGCTTACCGGCCGTTTCTATGTCTCCAGTCTGCCTGCAGTGGGGCTCCCGATCGAAGAATTCGCTCCGCCGGAGCTTGCCACCACCCCTGCACTGCAAGCGAGCTTGAACCTGGCGGAGATTCAGATTCTGCGCTATGTCGGCGCCGACATCATGCGGCGCCACGTGATGGCATGGAAGAGTGAATACAGCCGCTGCACCCCCTTCGAGCGCCGGGAGGAGGAGGCGTTGATATCCGGTTTCGAGACCCCCAAGGGTACTATCTGGGAAAAACGCGAGTTTTTGAGCGGAACCGAGTATATTTCCAAACACATGCTGGAGACGCCGGAGGATATCGAGGCGTACCGTGCGGTGATTGCCGACACCCGGGTCATCCCCTTTTATCAGGACTTCAAGGAGTTCGATGATTTTGTGGGCGATGACGGCATCAATACCCTGACAGGGCCACTCACCCCCTTGCAGGAACTTTTGCAGTTTAAAATGGGGCTTCAGAACACTACCTTCGCCCTAATGGACGAGGCCGAGCGGATGGAGGCGCTGTTCAGCGACCTGCACAAACTCAACCTCGAGATTTATCAGGTTATGGCCGAGAGCCCGGCGGAGGTGGCGGTTACCTATGAGGATACCTCCACTACTGTCTTGAGCCCGGATTGGTACCGGCGCTACTGCATGGCCGAGCTGGATGATTACACCGAGATTTTGCACCGCGGCGGGATGTACCACATCGCCCATATGTGCGGCAAGATTTCCCTGCTCACCGATTTGATCGCACAGAACAAGTTCGACGGGGTGGACAGTGTCTGTCCGCCGACTACCGGCGATCTGGAGCCGGGCGATGCGCTGCGGCAGATCGGTAAAACCATCATCGGCGGGCTCGAACCCCCGGCCCTGTTCCGCATGAATCCTGAAGAGGTGGTGGAATACACCGCCGAGAAACTGCAGCAGGTGGCCGCCGTTGACGGGGGGCCGGCCCACTTTATGCTGGCCACCGGCGACTCTACGGCCGCCGGTACACCCCCGGAGAACCTGCGGGCGATTTCCGAGTATGTAAAACAGCACCCCTGGTAGGGTGAACTTTGGTTCGGCCTGGTTCAGGCCTGGTTCAGGCCTGGTACCGTGGCCGGCCATTCTAGCAGATCAAGCCCGTCTTCAGTACCAGATCAGTCCCGCCCCCGGGCAAACTTAGCTACCGCCGCCTGCAGAGCGGCTGCATCTGCCTGCGGGTCGATCCCCAGTAGATATACCCCTTCGGTTCCGATTGCATTCAATAGTTGCGGTACCTCGGCGGCATCCTCAACCAGCACTTGCAGACTCTTCCCGGCCTGCAATATTCTTTTGTACATATCGTACCAGCACGGATCGGTTCCGCCGGGCTGGCCGGCCTGGGGCGTCCATTCGACCGCTTTCAGGTCTGGAATTTCCAGGACCGCATCCAGATGCGCGATGCACTGGGTTCCGTCCAGGTGGTACATGGTATAGTCGATCTCCGCGGCCTGACTGGCCAGCCCGGGCAGCACAAAGCGGCGAAACATATCCGGTCCGAACATGGCCGAACCGTCGCACTGCAGCTTTGCAGTCGGACCGGGGGCCCATAAATAGAAGGCCTCGTACATGCAGGCTCCCGCGGCATCCTTTATCCGGTGGTACAGCCGCCAGTAAACTTCCGAATACAGTCGATTCGCAGCGGCGATTTGTTCCTCCACCAGCTGCGGCCGGTCGAGCATATCCATCAGCAGTGTGGTCGGATTCCGCAGTGAGGCGACGATGTCCCAGTTCTCGACCAGATCCGGAAGCGCGATGTAATACTGCCCGCAGCTCCGCGCGCGCAGCCGGTCGACATACTCGAGAGTCCGGCGCCACCAGAGATTCTCCGCATCGAAGCTGATATCCGCCGGATTGCCGTCCCAGTCCGGTCGTTCGTGAAACCACACCGACCCGTTGCTAGATTCCGGCTGGCTGCCGGCGTAAATACACAGGCTGCCTGGTCCAATATAGGTGTTGGCGTGCGGCAGCATGCAGTACTCCCAGTGGCGCTTGCGGATTAGAAGATCCTGCAGTTCCGCAGCCTCCCGGGGATGCTGGTAGGCCGCCTCGGGGTATGCGGCAAAATAGGCGGCCCTCGATCTCTGTTCGGAGTTCAACCCGGTGTTGGCCGGCCTTTGATCCTGCACAGCCTGCATGCCCGCCCCGACAGGCGACGAATCGTCGAAGCGATGCAGCACCGAAGCGGTAATGATACCACTCTGCTGCCACCATTTGCGAAAATTCATCTTCCTGTATTCCATCTCATCCGCATCTGATAATATAGTAGCTTTCCTAATCATATAGAGATAATACCAAGCTTTCGTGGCAACATGTGTGCGTATCTGTGCAGATAGTTTGCATTTTTTTGCAGTGAGGATATACTGGGTTTATGTCTGAATACAAGGTAAAGAAGCCGGCCGGCTACGGTGGCGATCTCTTCCAGGTGCGCAGTCTGCATCCAATGGAGAGCGCACATTACCACCATGAGCTAGAGCTGAATATCGTACTGCAGGGGAGAGGCGTGTACCTGCTGCCTGACCGCAGCTTCCGGCTGCGGCCGGGTGACCTATTGCTGCTTCCACCCGGACAGGCGCATATGCTGCTGCCGAATGTGGATCTGTCGTTTGACTCTGAATACGTGGGGCTTGGCGGCGCTCAGGAGTATCCGGCCCATCGCCGGGAGAATCGGCCCGCCGGGCACGGGGTTCCGCTGCGGATGTGGGTGGCGGTTTTCGACAGTGCGGTGGTTCAGCCGCTTCGCAGAATGCTATCGAATGAGTTTTCCGAAAACAGCGCTGCCGCCGCGTGCCTTCAGCTGTTGAACTCCGGCCAAGGGCAGCTGGCGCATTCCGATAAAGATCAGTTTCAGCTGCTGCTACGCCTCTGCGATGACATAGCCGAAAAAAAGGGGCCGGCCTATGTGGCCCGCAGCGCACTGTCGCATTTATTAATGTGTGGTTTGGAGGTCCTGCGGCATTCAGACAGTCAGCCGCATACGAGTCTCTCGCCGTCTGTGGCGGCTTTTATTACCCAGGCCCGTGCTTCCGTGGAGCGAGGTGTCAGCCTCGAAGTCCCTGACATCTGTAATGAAGTCGGGGTGTCGCATTCTCACCTCTGCCGCCTCTGTGCACGTGAGATGGGAATCAGCCCGAAAAGGTATCTTGACTTGCAGCGCTTCAGGTTCTTCCGACGATTGATCGAAGCAGATTCAAGGTGTGATGTCCAAGCCGCCGGCCTAAGGGCTGGGTTCCGCAACTATCACCATCTCTACCGGGTCTGTAAACGGGAGACCGGACAGGCCCCCCGCCGGTAGCGCGAACAGACTGCGGGCGAATTTTTGTGGACCTCGCCCTAAAAGATTATTTAATGACTAGAAGGATGTGAGACAAAAAAGCTACATGCTTACAGCGAGAATTGCCTCCTTGTCACATCCACACATATTCCGGAAAGTACACCCCGTCAAATTTATCTAAAGTGCCAGTCATCCGTGCCCACACGATCATCTGCGACCAGTTCAGCTTCACATGACTGAAGAACTTGCGCATCGAGAAGATCCCTTGCATGCTCTGTGCTAAGCGCTTGGAACTCATCCCCGCCATCTCGGCATGGGTGTAGTGCTTCAGCTCCTTATCCGCCACCCGGTAGGGCTTGAAAAAGTTGTGATAGAGCTGGTACACGGCGATCCGTTCGAGCGAGTTGTTTACATTGCGTGAGAAGCGTACCGTCTCGCGTACGTGGTCGGCATTGTCCTTGCGCAGCTCACGGTCATAGTAATTCACTGCAAAGAGAGGATTGTGCACCGTGCGCTTGAGCTCGGAGGAGATGGTCAGGTGATGAAACAGCCCGCGTTCGCTCAGCTTCCGCAATACCTGCGACTGGGCGAGTACTTGAATATACTCTATTTTCTTGTCGCTGTAGAGACAGGTCAGTTTGCCTTCCCGTCTTAGGGCAAACTCCTCGACCATATCCGCTATCTCACCAAAGGACTGAGAGATAGATCGGCGCTCGCGGAGATTTTCCCTCTCCCGGCGCTCCCGCTCTGCCTTCTGGAAGTCGGTCATACGCCCCTTGCGCTTCAGATGAGAAAGATCATAGGAGAAGAGGAACTGGGAGTCCTTGCCGACCAGCAGGTGGATGTTGTTCGGCTGGTACTGATCACTGACGAAGCTCTCGAAGCCGTCAGTGACAAGGTGCTCGTGCGGGGTAAAGCCGGAGAGCAACTCGGCTTGCAGGGCCATTGCCTGGCGCGCGATTCGACCGATACGGTTAGTGATGGCCGGATGGTTGACGCCCAGGATGCGGGCCGTGGCACGGATACCGCCGCAGTTAGTGAGGTGTTCAAAGATCCGCTGGTAGGAGAGCTTGCGCTTGACATAGTAGTCCAGGCGAAAGGTTTGTTCGCTGAAGGTCTTGCCGCAGGCCAGGCATTTGAAGCGTACAACGGTGCCAGAGACCTTGGTTTCGTAGCGGCCGGCGATGTGGTACCAGCGTTTTCTGAACGGTAGTGAAGTGTGATTCGTGCAATTGGAATTGGGACAGAATGGGGGGATGAGCATAATAGGAAACCTCCTCTAAAAAGTGCTTACACTCTTATAGAGGGGTGCAGATGCCCATTTGCTTCAATTCTCACATGATTTTATCCATTAAAAAAAGTTTGACGGTTTTGACGACTCGGCGTATAATGAATCGAGTTTTGTAACCGGTTACAAAACCGGTTACAAAAGAGCTTCAAAACCGAGCTCAACGAATGCTACAAGGGGAGCCTCAAAAGTATGGCCGAAGAAAAGGGCAGTGCAACTATTCGTGCGGTAGCCGAGCGGGCCGGTGTCTCGGTGGCCACGGTCTCGCGGGTGATCAACAATCCGGATAGTGTCAGTGAGACCCGCCGGGAAAAGGTATCGACGGCGATCCGCGAACTGAACTACATACCCAATCCCGTGGCCAAAGCCCTAGGAACCAGTAAACTGCGCTCTCTGGCCATTGTAGTGCCTACGGTGGTGAATACCTTCATGGCCGAGGCCATGGGGGGCATTATCGAGGTACTCGAACAGAGCAGCTACGATGCACTGCTGTTCGATGCGCAGGAGAGTTTTGAGCGGGAACGGCAGTTTTTCACCATTCTGCCGAACAAGATGATCGAGGCGGCTATATTCATTGGCGGTGCGGGGCAGCAGCTGGATTTCTCCGCTCTGGCCGAGAGGATGCCGGTGGCCCTGATCGCCCGCTCGGAGACCCCGGAGAACGTAAGTGCTTTTATCGGCGATGAGCTGCAGGGGATGAAGCGGCTGGTAGTACATCTGGTCGATCTGGGACATAAGAAAATCGGACTGATTTCGGGAACAATGAACAGCAGCGATGGAGTCCGCCGCTTCAGCATGTTCAAACAGGCACTCGAATCCGAAGGGCTCCAGTGGCGGCCGGAAAACTGTGCGGTCGGGGAGTGGACTATCGAAGGCGGCTATCAATCCATGCGGAAGCTGTTGAAAAAGAGCAATCCACCCACCGCGGTAATTTGTGCCACCGACATTATGGCGCAGGGAGCCCTGGGAGCAGCCTACCAAAGCGGAATGAGAGTACCCCAGGATGTGTCGGTAGTCGGGTTCGATAACGCACTTGGCAGCGCCTACCTGGTACCGCCGCTCACTACCCTTAAATACCCCAGTTACCGGATGGGCAAGATGGCCGCCAAATCGGTACTGCAAAAACTGGAGCAACACTCCGCTGAGTACGTACATAAACAGCTGCCCCTCGAGCTCCTGACACGCCAGTCGAGCGGCCCGGTTCCCGGGGATGACAACCGGGCTGATGCTTCCAGGGGCGAAAGGAAGCGATAGAATGAACACCTTACCGCAAATGGACTTTCCATTAGAAAAGATCAAACTGAACCTGCTGTATCAACAAGACAGCGCGTCCGCTGCGGCGGGGCGGTCGGCAGCCCAGGACGAGCACCGGACCGCAGCGCTGCCTAAAACCAGGGCGGTGTATACCGAGCTTGTCTTTCCGCCGGCTCCGGCCGGGCGGCCGTATCTCATCTCCTCGATCGTGCTGTCAGCTGACGGCAAGATGGCCTTCGAGGATGTCAGCGACGGTCCGGCCATTGCCAAGCAGAACCTTTTCGACCCCGATGGCGCCCTGGCCGATTTCTGGATTCTGAATGCTCTGCGGGCCAGCAGCGATGCAGTGATTATCGGCGCCGGCACCCTCAACACCGAACCGGCCACCTCCGGCCACATTCTCGACCCCGATCTGGTCGAGCAGCGCCTGGCCAGCCGGCGGGCCGCGGCGGAAGAGGGTGCCTCTGGAGAAGCACGCACGCCCCGCAGAGAGCGCGCCGCCGATGATGCGAAACGCGGAGAACAGAACCTGGCCGCCCTCAACCGGCGTCATCCGATCAACTTCGTAGTCTCCTTCGACGGCACCGATATCCCCCCCGACCACTTCCTCTTCAACATCGACCCGGCCGAGAAGCTGCCGGTGGCCATCATGACCTCACCGGCGGGGGGCGAATATCTGCAGGCCAACTTTTCCAAGCCGGTACATGTATATGACTGCTCCGTCAGCCGGGCCACCATTCTGCCCGCCCTCGATCCCAACTCGGAAGTGCTGCCGGTCATCACCACCGGCAGCGACAACCGGCCCGACACCCGTAGTTTTCTGTCGATCCTTCGCAGCCTGGGGCTGCAGCTGGTGCTGGTCGAGTCACCCAGCTACACCAGCCACCTGATGCAGCTCGGCTGTATGGACGAAGCCTTTGTAAACTATTCGATGATTTATGCCGGCGGCATGCACAGCCCCGGCCGCGGCCTTCCCTTCACCCACGACTCGCATCCCCACGTCGCACTGCAGACCCTGGCACTGCACTCGGCAAGTTTTATCTACACCCGCCAGCGACTCTATTACGGGATTGGGGAGGGATAATATATGAATGGGAAGAAAATAGACTTACTGGTGCGCGGAGCGTTCCTGATTACGATGGACAGCGAGAGGCGCATTATCCCCGACGCAGCATTGGCGGTTGACGGTGTTACAATCTTAAAGATCGGGTCGACCCGCCAACTCGACGACCTGTATTCCCCGGCCAAAACAATCGATGCCCACGGAAAGTTCATGTTTCCCGGCATGGTGACCACCCACACCCATCTCTTTCAGACCCTGCTCAAGGGTCTCGGGCGGGACAAACCGCTGTTCGAATGGCTGGACAGCTCGGTGCGGCGGGCCTACCATCTTTTCGATGAGCAGACCATCTACTATGCCGCCCTGGTCGGCCTGATCGAGGCGGCTCGCAGCGGGGTGACCACCGTCACCGACTTTCAGTACTGCCACCCGCAGCCAGGCATCGATTATGCGGTGGTCAAAGCCTATGAAGCCCTGGGGATGCGCGGGGTACTGAGCAAGGCGCGCTGCGATGTCTCCGGCTTTCCGGATGAAATTCGGCCGGCATATGTCGAGAGCGAGGACGATTTTTTCCGCGAAACCGAACAGATGTGCCGCGACCTGGCCGGACACCCGCTGGTGTCGATGTCCCTGGCCCCCGGCATCATCTGGGACCTGAGCCGCCGAGGCTATGAGCGCACCCGCGAACTCGCCGTCCGCCGTTCAATACCCATCACCATGCACCTCAACGAGACTCCCGACGACGATGAGTTTTCGCGGCGCAGCTACGGAAAAAGCAGCGTCGAGTTTCTGGATGACTGCGGAGTGCTGGGAACGGATTTCACGGCCGTCCATGCGGTGCACATGGATGATGCTGCCATGGCCACCTTCCGGGAACGCGGGGTGAACGTCTGCCACTGTCCGGTCAGCAACATGATTCTGGCCTCCGGAGTGGCGCCGGTACGTGAATATCTGCGCCGCGGCATTCCGGTCAGCCTGGCCAGCGACGGGGCGGCCAGCAACGACAGCCAGAATATGCTGGAGGTGCTCAAGCTCACCGCCCTGCTGCAGAAGGTACATTGCGGAGATGCGGCGGCGGTTTCGGCGGCCGATGTGCTGGAGATGGCCACCCTCGGCGGGGCCCGGGCCCTACAGATGCACGACCGCATCGGCAGCCTGCAGGAGGGCAAACAGGCCGACTTTTTTATCTTCAACCCGATGGTAGCTACATCGGTACCGGCCCTCGACCCGGTCACCAGCCTGGTGTACTCATCGGCCCCCGCCAACATCGAAACCACAGTGGTGGCTGGAAAGCCGGTTTTGGAAAACAACAAAATCTGTAACCTGGACGAGCAGCAGGTTCTGCAGACCGCCAGCCGGCTGGCCCGGCATTTGGTCCGGCAGGCCGGCCTAGGGAATACTCAGTGGAATCAAGCCGTCAGAGAGGAGTAGGTATGCGCTTCAAAGAGAGAGTAGTAATAATAACCGGGGCCAGCCAGGGACTGGGCGTCGGCTATGCACGTGAGTTTCTGAAAGAGGGGGCCCGGGTGGCCCTGGTAGCCCGGCGGGCCGAAAAGCTGGAGCAGGTTGCCGCGGATTTGGCGGCGGAGCTATCCGGCGAGCTGCCGAGCGAGGATGCGGGGCAGCGGATTCTGCCGGTGGCCTGCGATGTGAGCAGCGAGGAGCAGGTGCAGGCGATGGTGCGCAGAGTGCGGGATGCATTCGGCACGGTGGATGTACTGATCAACAACGCCGCCCTGCACATCTCCAAACAGGTGGTCGATACCAGCAAGGAAGAGTGGGACCGGCAGATCGGGGTAAACCTGACCGGGACCTTCCTCTGTACCCGCGAGGTACTGCCGCTGATGATCGAAAAGCGTTACGGAAAAATCGTCAACATCTCCTCATCGGCGGCCAAGCACTTCTTCCCCGGGTTCGGGGCCTACGCCTCCTCCAAGGGCGGCATCGTCAGCTTTACGCATACCCTCTCCGAGGAGGTCAAGCAGTACGACATCAATGTGAATGCGGTCTACCTGGGCATGACCAACACCGATTACACCCGTCAACGGATAGAGAGCGATCCGGCGGTCACCATCGATCTGAATGAGATGCTGCAGGTCGAGGAGGTCTCCAAGGTGGTGCTCTTCCTGGCCTCCGACGAGGCGGCGCCCATTATGGGGGCGGCGCTGGATGTATTCGGTAAAAAGGCGTAGGGGCAGGGTATGGGTATGCTGAATGAACGGGCCATGCGCCTGGTCAGGGATCTTCTGCGTGAACCGGATTACTTCAATATACGGGCCCACCGCCTGGCCAACGGAGCCACCGTACTAGACATGGGGGCCGAAGCGGCCGGCAGCTGGGCGGCGGCCGAGTATTTTACCCGCATCACCCTGGGAGATCTGTGCAGCTTCAGCTACGGCCGCTGGCGGCACGACGCTGAGACGAGTTTTGCCGCGGTGCAGCTGGCGGTAGACCGGCCCCTGATCGCCTGCCTGGCCTCGCAAATCGCCGGCTGGCAGCTGGGTTCCGGCGAGTTTGCCACTATCGGTTCGGGGCCGGCCAGGGCAGTGGCGGCGGTAGAGGGAGATCCCTACATGGCGATGACCCCCTACCGCGAGAGCGCCGAAGAGGTGGTGCTCTGCGTGCAGGACAACCGTATGCCGACAACCGAAATGGCCGCCTCAGTGGCGGAAAAGTGCCGGGTAGCCCCGCAGAACGTGTACCTGCTGCTGGCGCCGGCGGCCTGTCTGGTGGGATCGGTGCAGGTCTCGGCCCGGATCCTCGAACAGGTCTGCCACAAAATGTACGAGAACGGCTTTGATGTGGCCAAGGTGACCAACTGCTGCGGCTCGGCTCCGGTGGCCCCGATTGTGAAGGACGAAGTGAAGTCGATGGGCCGCATCAACGACGCTCTGCTGTATGCCGGGGAAACCGAGTTCTGGGTAGATGCCAAGGATGAGGAGATCAGCCGTGTAGTCGGGCGGCTCACCTCCAAAGACTCCTCGCCACAGTACGGGGTACTATTCGAGGATATTTTCGAGGCGGCGGGGCGCGACTTTTATTACATAGATCACCAGGTCCATTCCATTGGACAAATACGGATACACAGTGTCCGCAGCGGCGCGGCCTTCAGCGCCGGTGAATATCATCGTGAATTAATCAGCCGGAGCTTTTTGAGCTGATCAGCTCCGGGCCGCTGAAAGCGAAATAAAGGAGAGAGAGATGGCACTTTCAAAGAAAAGGTTGTTGGAACTCTACTACGATATGGTTGCCATTCGTAGGTTCGAGGAAGAAGTGGAGAAATACTCCAAGAACGGGACTATTCCCGGATTCATTCATCTGAGTATCGGCCAGGAGGCGGCCCAGGCGGGGGTAGTCGGAGCCCTGCGGCGGACCGACTACAAGTTTCCCGACCATCGGGGCCACGGAGCAATTGCCCTGAGCGGAACCGAGAAAAAACTGGTGATGGCCGAGATCTTCGGCAAAGCCACCGGCATCAACGGCGGCCGCGGGGGATCGATGCACATCAACGACCTGGAGTGCCGCAACATGGGCTTCAACGGCATCCAGGGGTCGACGGTGGTCACCGCCCTGGGCACCGCCTTTGCCGCTCAGTACCGCAAAATCGACGATGTAACGGCGCTGTTTATCGGCGACGGCACACTCGGGGAGGGGACCTGCCATGAGAGCATGAATCTGGCGGCCACCTGGAAATTGCCGGTTATCTACTGTCTGATCAACAACCAGTATGCAATTTCCACCCACTACAAAGAGTCGCACCCCCAGGAGCAGCTGGCCACCTGGGCCGACGGCTACGGGGTACCCCAGGAGGTGGTCGACGGGAACGATATCGAGGCGGTGGTCGAGGCTACCGAGCGGGCGGCTAAACGGGCCCGCGCAGGCAAAGGCCCCAGCCTGATCGAGTTTATGACCTACCGCTGGCAGGGACACTTCGCCGGTGATCCGGCGGCCTACCGTCCCGATGAAGAGGTGGAGTACTGGCTTAATCGCTGTCCCATTAAAATGGCCCGCGAGCGACTCCTGAATGATCATAAGGTGAAAGAGACCGAGTTGAAAAAGTTGGAGGAGAAAGCCGACGAGGAGATCGCCGATGCGGTGAAGTTTTCTCTGGAGAGCCCCAAACCCGACCCCAAAGACGCCCTGCGCTACGTGTGGGCCGATAGAGATGCGGAGGATAGAGCGTAATGGCACGAAAACTGACATATTCAAAAGCGATAAACGAAGCGCTGCATCAGGAGATGGAGCGGGACGATTCTGTATTTATTCTCGGCGAAGATGTCGCTAAAATGGGCGGCGACTTCGGTATTACCCAGGGCATCTGGGAGAGGTGGCCCGAACGGGCCAAGGATACCCCCCTGTCGGAAGCGGCCATTCTCGGTCTGTCCGCCGGGGCGGCGGTCTGCGGACTGCGGCCGGTAGCGGAAATGATGTTTGCCGACTTCATCGGGGTCGGTTTCGATCAAATGGTCAACAACGCCGCTAAACTGAACTTTATGTACCAGGGCCGGGCCAGCGCCGCTATGGTAGTCCGGGCCCCCACCGGGGCCGGGCTCTCCACCGCCTATCACCACTCCCAGAGCATCGAGCCGTGGCTGATGAATGTGCCCGGTCTGGTAATTGTTGCTCCAGCCAGTCCGTACGAGGCCAAGGGAATGCTGATCAGCGCCATCCGCAACAACAATCCGGTGGTCTATCTGGAGCACAAACTGCTCTACAATAAGAAGGGCGAGGTGCCGGAGGAGTCCTACGAGATCGAACTGTACAAGGCTGAGATCGAACGGGAAGGCGAGGACATCACCCTGGTGGCCAGCATGAAGATGCTCGATTTGGCCCACAAAGCCGCGGAGGAGCTGGAGAAGGAGGGCGTCAGCGTCGAGATCATCGACCCGCGCACCCTGTTTCCCCTCGATAAGCAGACCATCAAGGAGTCGGTTGCCAAAACCAACCGGCTGGTGATTGTACAGGAGGGGCCCAAGTTCATGGGGGCTGCTGCCGAGATCAGCGCCTTTATCAACGAGGAGCTGTTCGAGTATCTGGAGAGTCCGATTAAGCGGGTGACCAGTCTGGATGCACAGGTGGCCTTTGCCCCCGAGATGGAGCACTACATCCTGCCGCGGGCCGAGCATGTTGTGGCAGCGTGTCGCGAAGTGATGGATTTTTAAGGAGCGGAGAATATGGGAATGCTGATAACAATGCCGCGCTACGGGGCCAACATGGAAGAGGGGACCGTAGCCGAATGGTTTGTGGAAGAGGGAGATGAGGTTACCGAAGGGGATGCCCTCTGCGAAATAGAAATCGAAAAACTTACCAACGAGCTGGAGAGCCCCGCTTCCGGAGTGTTGCGAAAGATACTCTGCCCGGAGGGGGACTCCCGGGAATGCGGAGCGGCCATCGCCGTAGTAGCCGCCGCTGACGAAGACATAAGCGAGTTACTGGCCGAGGCCGGCTCCGCCCCGGCTGCCGACACGCCGGCTCAGGATGTCGCCAAAACGGGTACTGCGGAGAAGAAGGGCCCAGAGCCGCGCCCCGGCGATGACGCGGAGCCGCGGATCACGCCGCGGGCCCGTAAATTGGCCAAGGAGAAGGGCGTCGATTATATCAACAACAGGATCGAAGGCTCCGGGTTTCATGGCGCTATCACCCGGCAGGATATAAAGGAGTTCATCGCCGGCGGCGGAACTGATGCGGGTGCAAACGATGCCGTAGAGGCTTCTGAATCTGTTCCGGCAGCGGCGAGTGAATTTAGCCCCCCGAGAGCAGCTACAGAACAGACCGGAGCAGCTTCTATGTCGGCGGTGCGGCGGGCGACTTCCCGGGCGATGATGAAGAGTGTGAGCGAAACCGCCCAGACCAGCATCATGATGGATGCCCGGGTAGACGAGCTGGTGCAGCGCTACAGCGAACAAAAGGAGAAGTTCGCAGCGGAGGGAATCAAGCTCAGCTACACTGCGGTGGCAGTTAAAGCAGCTGCGGCGGCTCTGGCGGACCACCCCGGAATCCGGACGATTCAGGTTGGCGAGGAGCGGATCAAAACCCTTACCGCCATCGATATCGGTGTTGCGGTGGATTCGGGGCAGGGGCTGCTGGTACCTGTGCTGCGCGGCTGCGACACCAAAGATCTAAAAACCGTGTGCCGCGAACTGGCGGCCCTGGTGGATCGGGCCAAAGCCGGTAGCCTGGGGAGCGATGAATTCGGCGGAGCGGCACTCAGCCTCAGTAATGTGGGGATGTACGGGGTGCGCTACTTTACTCCGATTCTCAATCCGCCGGAGAGCGCGATAATCGGACTCGGTACGCTGCAGCAGGAGGCACTCATCCGTGACGGCGGCATCTTTGCAGCCTGGGTGTGGGCCCTGAATATGACCTACGATCACCGCCTGATCGACGGCGCCCCGGCAGCCCGTTTTCTGGCCGCCTTCAGGGACAGCTTAAACAGGGTAGTGTAATACATCCGAGGAGGGGAAACGTATGATAAGTATTAACAGCCGGGTCATACCGACTGTCAGATATATAATCGAGAACGATGCCGCGCTGGGCTGCCGGGCCTACCGCCTTGAAAACGGAACGCATGTTATCGATATGGGAATCGAAGTGCCGGGCAGCTGGGAGGCCGCCCGGCTGTTTACGGAAATCGACATGGCCAATCTGGCCACCTGCAACTACCGGAACCACCAGGTTGACAGCGACTTCAGCGTACCGGCAGTAGAAATCTACGCCGACCGGCTGGCCGAAGCCTGTATCGCCTCGCAGATAGCCGGTTGGAAGCTGAAAAACGGCGATGAAGAGGCGATCGGATCGGGGCCGGCCCGGGCCCTGGCGGCAGCTGAGGGAGATTTCTACCTGAGCTACACCGATTATCGCGATACCCACCACCAGGCGGTGTTGGGGTTGCAGATGACCTCTCTGCCTACCCTTGAACTGGCCCAGGAGGTGGCCCGGCAGGCGCGCGTGGACGAGTCGAACCTGTATCTGTTGGTGCACCCGAGCCGCAGCCTGGTCGCCTCGGTGCAGGTGGCCGGACGGATTATTGAACAGACCATCCACCAGATGATCCAGAAGGAGTTCGATGTGGCCCAGCTGGTACGGGCCCGCGGCTGGTGTGTGGTAGCCCCGGTGACCGACGATGAGACAGTCTCGATGGGCCGCATCAACGACAGTCTCCTGTACGGCGGTGAGGTAGAGTTCTGGCTGCGCGGCGATGATGCCGAGCTCGAGGCCCTGGTGCCGAGACTGGTGACCGAATCGGCCCGCGATTACGGCCGTCTGTTTTTAGACCTCTACGAGGAAGCCGGCCGGACTTACTACGCCATGGACCATCAGATCCACTCCCCGGCCAAAGTACAGCTGTTCAATATGACCACCGGCCGGGCCTTTACCGCCGGCCGAATCAGAAACGACATCTTGAGGCGGAGCTTCTTTCAAGGGTGATACCATTGATAAGGTTATTCGACGCCTTTACGGAACCTGGGAAGCGGAATCGGCTCTGGATTGAAGCTGCCCATCCGACGCTACAAAAGCCCAGAGGATAACCAGTCCGAGCAGACTGAAGCCGATCATCCCCAGCAGCATGAGTGAGTAGGATATCTCCGCCAGCGTGCCGGCGATCAGCGGACCGAGCATAATGCCCAGTGTATTGGCCGTCCAGATGTAGCCGATGCCTTCGCCGCGGCGCTCGGACGGAAAGTAGAGCGAGATAAAGGTGACCGAGGCGTTGTGAAAGGCCCCGTAGGCCAGGCCGATGCATATCCAGCCCAGTATCGTCAAAATCCATGAGTCCGCCAGCCAGAAAAAGGTAAAGGAGAGTATCGTGATCAAAGTGCCCAGCAGCATGGTCCGTTTTATCCCGAAGCGGACCAGTTTGCGGCCGAAGTAGAGATGGGCGATAAACATGCACAGCGGATCGATACCCGCTACCAACATGGAGTGCGATTCGCTCAGACCGATGCCCTCCTTCATGTAGAGAGCTGAAATCGAAATGAATCCGGCTACCCCGATATTGCGGATAAAGGTACCCAGATACACCGCCCACATTCCGCAGATGGCCAGATCCTCCTGGCGGGGGAAAAGGCGCAGCCGGCGGTGGCGATAGCCGGCGGGACTCGGATTCGGGTGTGTCCCCGCGCTTTCCGGTCTGCGGGCCGGCAGAAACAGTGTGGGAATGGCAGCGCCCAGGGTGCCGACCGACAGAGCCAGAACAGTAGTGGCCACCGGCAGGAACGAAAGGGCCGCCGATAAACTCAGGCGCCCGGCCAGTATACCGGCCGCGCTGGCGGCGTTAAATAGCGCGAGGTTGCGTGAGCGCAGCTCTATGTCCGCACCGCTGCTTTCGCTCATCAGGGACATGGCAATCGGATTAAAGCCGGCTTCGAAAAAGGCGACTGCTCCGGCTATGAAGAGAAACATATACGGTAGACTCAGAAATCCGTACAAGGGGTATAGGACCACTGCAACTACTCCGATTAGCAGCAGAAGCCTTCCCCGCAGCCCGCTGGCGTCGGCAATTTTACCCCACAGCGGCGAGGTAATCGACTGCATGCCGCCGGTAACCGCCGCCAGCATACTGATCAGCAGCAGCGAAGCACCCAGCTCCCGCAGGCGGTACTGCAGCACCATGGCAAAGGCCATCAGGGTCATCATGCGGAAAAAACTGGCAATGAGGAGCAAATGCTTTTGACGGGTATTCATTCAACCCCGGCCCGCTGTTCGAAGACCGAAATGAGTCGCCGGATATACCCGTTTTCACCGTGATACGCCTGTACATAGTCCGGCGCGGGTGTAACTTTATCCTTGATGCTGAGCAGTCCATCGATTGCTGTGTCCGGATCGACGGCATAGCCGGCCTCTGAGAGAGTTTTTATTCCGGCCGCCGCCGCACCGAGGGCCGCGCCGATTGCACCGATAGTCACAACTTCACAGTTCCACAATCCGGCGATGCGCTTGAGGATTTCGCGGCTGCCTGCCGGTCCGCCGGTGACATACAGACGATCTCGGGATTGAGGCTGCGAGCCACCGGCGAAGCTGCTGCTGTAGTAATACAGCAAGGCGAGATTCGCATCTATGATTCCCGAGTAATCGTGGGCCAGATCGGCGGGGCTGTTCTCATACCGCTGCAGGGGAAGTTCCGGTGAGACTGGAAAGGATTCCCGGTACGGCTGCCAAAGGAGCAGGCTGCTGCCGGGCGCACTCGCTGCGAGCGCCTTTTCGGCCGGTTCATATTCGTTCCTTTTCAAATTATAGAGCCCACGAACCCGGTCCCAGACCAGCGCGCCGTTGGTGCGGCAACCGAACATAAAGGGGCGGCCCAGCCCGTCGTACATCGAGTTGGCAAAGCCGTTTTTATCTACCACGGGTGTGTCGCTCGAAACCATATGTACGAAACTGGTTCCAAGGCTCAGCAAATCTCGCGGTACCATGACCTTGGTCTGCGGGTTGTCGCCGGATCCGGCGGCAATTCTACACTCCGCCGGCAGCCCGAAGCGGTGCTGAAAATAGGCTGCGAGGGTTCCGACCGGCGCATAGGGTTCGGTCAAAGCGGGCAGTTTCTGAAGTAAGCCCGTCGCCCCTTCCGGCAAACCCTGGGCTGCTGCGCGAATAAGACTGTGGTCCCACTGCTTCTCACGGTAGTTGAGCAGACTGGTTCCGCAGGCGTTTCCATAGTCGCTGGCTGCATCCGCCCGTCCGCTGAGCACCGCCGCGACAAAGGTGTTGAGCAGGAGTATACGCGCTGTCTGGCGGTACTCATCGGGAAAGTGGCGTCCTACCCGCCGCACCACCGCACCGGTAAAACGCAGGGGGCTGTCCGAGCCCGAAAGTCGAATCATCTCCGCCCGGCCGCCGACTGCGGCACGAATGTGCTCCGCCTCATCGGCGGTATCGCTGGTCATCCAGATCGGGGCGGTCTGGTACGAGTAGATATCCCCCAGCAGCTCCGCGAGCCGTCCGACCGGCTGTGCGCCTTCTTCGGCAAACTCCGGCGCGTTCAAGGCGCCCAGTGCGCCCAGGGCGGTGTCGAAATTGCGACTCAGGTAGACGTGGCCGTGCTGCTGAGCTGAGACATTGATAACCGCAATCCGGCCCATTGGCACTGCGTCACGCTGCATATCTTTACACAGTGCTTCCAGGGCTGCCAGAAACAGGGCCGGCGGCTGGTCGGCTTCGCCGCGACGCCGGGGTGGAATCAGAAAACTCTGGTGATCGATTCCAAAGCCCTGCAGGCGGCTGTCCGCGACGTACGACAGGGAGCGTTCGTACACTACCTGTCCCGCCCGTGGGTCGACAACCACCCCGGTGATGCTCTGGGTGCTCAGATCTATTCCCAATGAAAGGGGCTGTTCAACTCTGCCGGCCGCCTCCGATTGCATGGCCTACTCCGTAATGGTGAGGTAGCGGTTCACAATAGCCTCCAGCATTTCCTGGCGGCCGGACACATTGCGAATCTGATCGTGCTGGTGTGCGTATTCGGCCAGACTGTTGAAATCGGCCTTTCCGTCGACAATCTGTTTGCCGATGCCTTCCGAGTAGCTGCGGTAGCGCTCCTCGACGAAGTCGCTGAGCACGCGGTCCTCCAGCATTTTGTGGGCGATCTTCAGGCCGCGGGCGAAGGCGTCCATCCCGGCGATGTGGCTGTAGAACATATCGTGAATATCGATGGAGGAGCGGCGGTACTTGGCATCGAAGTTGAGTCCGCCCGGTTCGAGTCCGCCGTTCTGCAGGATTTCGAGCATGGCCGCGGTGGTCATGTAGATATCTACCGGGAACTGGTCGGTGTCCCATCCGAGCAGCAGGTCGCCCTGGTTGGCGTCCACACTGCCCAGCAGTCCGTGAATCCGGGCGTAGCGCAGCTCATGGGCCATCTCGTGCATTGCCAGGGTGGCGTGGTTGGTTTCCACATTGATCTTTATGTCGTCGACCAGGCCGTTGGCCCGCAAAAAAGCGTGAATATTGCCGGCATCGAAATCGTACTGATGCTTGGTCGGCTCCTTTGGTTTCGGTTCGATCAGTAGCTGCCCTTTGAAGCCGATCTGCTTGGCGTACTCCACCGCCATATGCAGAAAACGGGCCATATTGTCGAGTTCCAGCTTCATATCGGTGTTGAGGAGGGTATAGTAGCCTTCCCGGCCGCCCCAGAACACATAATTCGAACCACTCAGTTCGTAGGTGGCGTCCATGGCCTTTTTCACCTGGGCGGCGGCATAGGCAAACACATCCGCGTTGCTGGAGGTGGCGGCGCCGTGCAGGTAGCGGGGATGCCCGAAGAGATTGGCGGTTCCCCACAGGAGCTGCACACCGTATTCCTTCTGCAGCTGTTTAAACAGCGCCACGATCTCATCGAAATTGCGTTCGGTCTGGGCCAGGGTCTCCGCCTCCGGGGCGACATCCCGGTCGTGAAAACAGTAGAACGGAGCGTTCAGTTTATCGGCCATTTCAAAAATAGCGTGGGCCTTTACCTTGGCCTTTTCCATCGGGTCCTGAATAGTGTCCCAGGGACGCTGCATAGTATCCACTCCGAAGGGGTCGCTTCCGCCGGTATTGATAGCCTGCCAATAGGCGATGGAAAAACGGAGGTGGTCCCGCATCGTCTTCCCACCGACCTTTTCGTCGGGGTTGTAGAATTTGAAGGCCAAGGGGTTGTCCGACTTGGGTCCCTCATATGGTATACGGGGTATATCGGGAAATTGCTCTTTCATGCTTCGACTCCTTTGTTGAACTCAGGAAACATTGTAATTCAAAAATGAACACGTGTAAACTAAAATCTCACGCTCAGCGCTTCACAACACCCCACAAGACCTCACAAGGTCTCACACCAGCCCGGGTTCCCCTTTCCCCCTCACTCGCTCCTGAAAATATCCAGCTTGCCGGCGCGAAACGCTTCGATATATTCCATTGAAAAATCGTCCTGTCCTCCGAGTGCTGCAATGGAACGCAGGAATGCACCGGTCTCGCGGGTAATTTCCAGATAGAGAGCTTCCTGTCCCAGGGCGGCACACATCGACATGAAGGCCGCATTCAACAGGTCCTCCCGCGGCAGTCCGTACGAAATGTTGTTCAGACCACAGATCGTTTTATACTGCGGGTACTGCTGCTTGACCTGTCGCATGGTATCCAGATAGATTTTTCCGTTCTGCGCATTCACGGAGACGGGAAAGACCATGCAGTCCAGGTATACATCCTCAGGGGCAATCTCCAGCTCTTTCACGGCCGCTTGGATCTTTGGGACCACCCGCAGGCGATCCTCAGCGTTCTCCGGCATTCCCGACTCATCGTGCAAGATGGCGGTAACCATGGCATTATGCTCTTTTACCAGGGGCAGAATCGCCTCCATGCGCGCTTTCTCGGCAGTGATGGAGTCGACCATCGGCCGGCCGTGGCGGTGCACCTTTAGTCCCGCGCGATGGGCCTCGGGATTCGGTGAATCGATGCAGAGGGGAATCTCGATCTCGTCCTGTATAGTGCGGAACATCCATTCTATATCCTCGACCTCACTGTCGAGCCGGGAACCGCAATTAATGGCCAGCATCTGCGCCCCGTACTCGATCTGCATGCGGGCGATCCGCAGAAGTTCGCCGGTATCCCGCGAGTCGATAAGTGCGTCGATTCCCTCCACGCTGGTGTTAATAACTGCCCCGATGGTATACATAGCTCCTCCTGACCATTTTTCCTTCACAGAGCTGTATAGTAAGTGGGCTGGGAGTCCTTTGTCAATGAAGAATTAAACACGTGTAAAACGATATCTTAATTTATACTGAATCTACACAGCGACGCGCCTCTTCAATCCACGCCGCAAGGTATTCGGGGTGGGAATTACAGGTGATGAGGTCCTTCATCACGATCTCGAGGTTTCTTCCTCCGGTAATCCGCAGCAGCTCCTGCAGTTCCTGTCGGATCGCACTGCGGTCAAAATTGTAGATCAGATTAGAGGGGCTCGGTTTTCGGCAGTAAATCGCACGGTCTCCGATCTTCTCGGCGGCAACAGCAGGATCCGACCAGGGGCTTACTGAAATCTTTCGTATATTATCTATTGTCAACACATCCTCAAACTTTTCATCCAGCTTCTCGCAACAGCCGTAGTAAATCGGGCCGAAGAGTTGCAAGACCTCTTTTTGATAGGGGAGGGCGAACTCTCGCCACATCTCGGGTGATACATCGGTGAACTCCTGTGTATCGGCGAAGCCCCAGACATCCTTCAGGCGGCAGGTCGCAGCGCCTCCCGGCCCGGTGGCGGCCGGCCGGGGCAAGCTGTTCGTGAAACCGTGGCTGCCGCTGGGCAGATACACCTCGCAGTTATTACTGGTAGCCCGGCCGGCCGCTTCAATAGCCTTGTAGTTCGCGATGGTTTCATCGGTCATAAATCGCATCACCCGGTGCAGAAAATCCGGTTGGTCGATGAGGTCCATCATCAAATTGGTCAGCCCGCGCAGATCTACCAGGCGAAAAATAATGCTGCCGGTATAGAAGGGCAGGTAGGGGCGCACCGGCAGAAGGTCCCCGAAAAGCTCATGCAGGGTTTCGCACCTGCGCCGGGTTTCCGTATCATCAAACCTCCAGCGATGCGGGGTTGCCATCATCGTCTGCAGATCTTCCTCTGACTTCAGCGTGGGCTCTACGATATAGGCGCCGTTTGGATTGTCGGAGCTTCTTTTACACACCCCGAGATTCCATCCCACCGCCTCGTCGATCACCATCGGCAGATAATACACCGGGTCGAACACCCGGTCGTCGTGAAACTGGTTAATGTGATATATACGGCTGCGCAGGTCGAACTCGATGCTGCGCAGGAAGGGATCGCTGCACAGTAAATCTTCTTCCCTGAGGATTTCGTGCCAGCTGTTTTCGGGGTAGAGCAGAATCATAGGCCGCTCCCCCTGAAAGTCGTTGTGTTTGATCCAGAGCTTACGTAAATCGACATTTCCCTGCGAATGTGCGTGTTCGGCCACTGTGGCGGCCAGCTGACGCAGCACCTCTTTTTCACTCGATCTCATTGGTTCACCTCTTCCGCTTCTGGGGTGTTCGAGTTCCATTTTTACCTATTCTATGGGTCTCTGTCGTTCATAATAGTACGGCAGTACTTTCATGCACCTATGCGCGGTGTTATAATTCGATCATGCGCAGCGGACCGCGTTACAGAGCATCCCGATCTCCAAAAAGCAATTTGCATCTGGATAGATACGCAATTCCCGGTCTCAAACTCATCGGCAGAAGCTGCTATGACCGTGCATATCCTCCTCTTCCCGTGCATAGGCATCCGTCAATTGCAGAGCTCTGTTATCTCGAAAAGGGTGAACAGAGTTACCAGGTCGATGGGCAGGAATACCATATTGGAGCAGGCGAGTTGTTCTTGAGTGCACCGGGGGAGATACACCAGAGCGCCTCCACGGTGCAGGAGCGCTGTGTGCTGTACTTTTTGTGGTTAGAACCACAGGTCGACGGCCCTTTTTTGGGGCTCCCGGAGGCGGAGAGCCTGTTCTGGCGCTCTTTTCTGTGTACTCCGTCGAAGCGTGTGTTTCATCCGCGGACAGATCCGCGCGGAGATTTTGAAGCCGTTCTGTATGCCGACTCAAACTCGGCACAGGCGGCCGGTACCAGAGTACTCAGCGCAGTGCTTTCGATACTCTTGGCTTTAAAAGATTCTGCGAACGCTGGCGATGAACCGCCGCTTTCGCAGGAAATTGTACATTGCCTGGCAGTCTTAGGCCGTACCCTGCACCGGCCGCTCGACATCGACGAGCTGGCCGCCGAATGCGGGCTCTCGGTCAGTCGCTTCAAAACCCGCTTTCGTGAGGAGACCGGCTTGGCACCGGGGGAGTATCAGCTGAAGCTGCGCATGCAACAGGCGAAGTACCTGCTCTCAGAAACAGATATGCGAATCATCGATATTGCCTTGGAGATGGGCTACTCTTCGAGCCAGCATTTTGCATCTGTCTTCAAACGGGCCATCGGGAGAAGCCCCAGCGAATGGCGGCGTATCTCTGCTGAGTCCCCGCCGGCGGCCATGCCGACGGTTCTGGATGTCGATGATCTGCAGGAGATCCCACCCGTATAGGCGGCCATCGGGGTAGTTACCTCGCCTTCGAAATCTTAATCAGATATAAAAGTCTAAGTTTTCCTCGAAGACCAGCTCGAGTTTGGTGAGAATCTCCCCCGCTTCCGGTATTGAACCCTGGGTCAGGGCGGTGTAAAGGGATTTGACTGCCAGATACCCCTGCGAGAACATATCTTGAAACACGATGGCATCGACCGAATGTTCGAGCATTCTCTGCTTGATTGATTCGCACAGGTCGAAGCCGATTACCTTTGCGGTATGGGAGTGTTTGGCGACTACGGCTGACACTACATCCAGTTCATAGGTCAGATCAAAGAGACCGGTAATATAGGGATTTTTTCCCAACTGACTGTCGAGATAACTGTACAACTCCTCAGGTTCGTTGTTGTAGTGATAACTCGGAAGTATTCGCAGGTGTTCGAACTGTGCAATTTTGCGGCGAAATCCTTTTAGACGGTGATGCAGATCGTAATATTCGTTTTCATCACCCCCGATGGGAAGCAGTATGTCGCCCCGCGAACACATCTTTCCCAACATTTCGGCTGCCAGGGCGCCGCTCTTCTCGTAGTCGCAGCCCACGTACCAGTTTCGGCGGCTGTCGGGCAGATCTCGGTTCACAGTAACAACTGTAACCCCTTCCTCCCGCAGCCGGTTCACCTCCTGCTGGAGTGCGGCGATGTCCCGGTCCGGGCCGGTATCGTTCGGTATCAGTGCTACTGCGTCGATTTTGTCCCCCCGCAGCTGGGTTAGTTGTTCTATTTGACTGCCCGGGTCGTCGATGGAGAAAATGCGAGTGTTGATGTTGAGGCCGAAATCGTGCAGCTCCCGCTCCGCAGTTTCGACACCGTTGAGGATGTTTTTTAGAAAGTGAGGTGAACGGGGTGAGTCGAAGCCGATGAACTCGATAAAGTACTCACGGTTAAGAGCCAGATTCTGGGCCGCCCGGTTCGGCTTGTAGCCGTATTTTTCGACCGCTTCGAGAACCTTTTGGCGGGTTTTTTCACTCACCTTGCCTTTGTTATTGATAACTTTATACAGCGTGGTCCTGGAAATATCGATTTTTTCAGAAATTTCTTCTAAGGTAACTCTTTTTTTCGCCATACCGGCTATTATGACAGCAGAGTGAATGCGTGTAAATATATTTTGTTTGACAGCTGACAGAACTAGTGGTAAAGTTCAATAAAAATTAACACGTGTTAAAAGGAGTGTTGCATGAAACGTTTAGTGTGCAGTTTAATCGTAGTGCTGGTTGCAGTCTCATTCGCTTGGGCGGGAGGTCAACAGGAATCTGGGGCCGCCGAAGGGTCCGGAGAAAAGGCGGAAAAAGTGACCCTGGAACTTTTTCATTACAAAGAAACCATTGTGGACGGCATGAACGAACTGGCTGAGGCCTATATGGCCAAGAATCCGAATGTAAAAATAAACAATGAAATGCTGAGCACCGAGTACAATACTGTACTGAAGTCGCGCGACAGCGCCGGTAATCTTCCGGATATCTGGGCGGCCAGTTCGCCCGGTGAAAAGGCTCTGAAGCCCTACATTGATGCCGGCAAGATCTACCCTGTCAACGATCTGAAGGTTATCAAGCAGCTCACCGATGATGTAACCGAATCTCTCACCTTTTCAGACGGTAACATCTACACCATCCCACTGTTGAATACTGCCCGTGGTCTCATCTACAACACCAAACTCTTCGAACAGGCCGGTATCGATGAGTTCCCCTCAACCTTTTCGGAGATGGAAGCGGCAGTTGAAAAGCTGAAAGCCGAAGGTATCATTCCTTTCGCCGCAGCCGGCAAGGACGGTTGGACCCTCGGCAGCCTGGTATTCCAGTGCGGTGCCGAGCTGTATGCCAAAAATAACTTTGCCGACAGGATGTGGGCCGGGGAAGCCTCTCACGATGAGATGATGGAAATTTTCAACTTTATCGATCTTTTCAAGGCAAATACCCAGCCGAAACCGATGGATGCCGACTACATGAGTTCGGTAGCCCTGTACGCGCAGGAAAAAGCCGCCATGATAATTCAGGGTCCCTGGGCTATGCCGGCAGTTGCCGATCTTGCTCCGGAAGTAGTGGAGGTTTCCCGAATGGAGGGAATCCCGTATACCGAAGATGCCGACGTCAACAAACTGTACTTTGACTATGACACCTATTTCTGTGTAAGCACTGAAGAGAATATGGATGCGGTGGACGACTACTTCGATTTCATTATAAACCGCGAAGGCCGCGAAATCTTCAAAGAGAAAATCAAAGCTATCAATCCTTACGGAATCGAATTCGAGGCCAATCCGGTAGTCGCTTCGATCAACGAGCATGTACAGAACAACAACACTGTCGGGGATACCCTGTATGTAAATGCACCCGACGGCTGGTGGCAGACTCAGGCCATCGTAATGCAGGAATACATGGGCGGCCAGATCAACAAGGCCGAAATGATGCAGAAACTGGATGATGAGTGGCTCAAAGTCGCTGAAAATCAGTAATTAAAGCAATTCGACCGGTTCACCGGAGGCTGGATCAGCCTTCGGTCGGACCGGCCGCTTACTCCTGCGAGGTTTTTATGCGTAAATCTAAAATCGGAGTGGATCTCCTGTTCATAGGGCCGATATTCGTGGTGTACACACTTCTGTTTATGTATCCGTTTTTTGAAGGCCTGTACTACTCTTTTACCAACTGGAACGGGGTCGATCCGCAGGTGAACTTTATCGGGCTCAGAAACTATGTCGAGATGTTTAGCAGGGATGAATATTTCCTGCCTGCCCTGCAGCGAACCTTTTTTATTGCAGTGTTGAATGTAACCTTAGTAAATATTCTCGCTATGGTTTTTGCGCTCGCCCTCACTACCGAGGGGCGTCTGAACAATCTGTGGCGGGCAATGATCTTTATGCCCTATATGATCAGCATGGTAGTCTGCGGTTTTATCTGGCGCTTCATGCTGACTAATATTGCCGAAAATCTGGCCGAAGTGACCGGGCTCCAATTCATCAATCAGAGCTGGCTCGGTGATCCGAACATCGTAATTTACTCCATCGTCATCGTGAGCACCTGGTGGATCGCCGGCTATATAATGACCATCTACATTGCAGGCATCTTGAGCATTGATCAGTCCCTTATCGAAGCGGGGGAGATCGACAGCTGCAACACCTGGCAGTCTTTCTTCAAGATAAAACTGCCGCTGATGATGCCGGTGGTGACTGTCGGGGCTTTTCTGAGTATCAGTTATTCTCTCAAGATCTTTGACACGATCTATTCGCTGACCGGCGGCGGCCCGGGAAAGGCCTCCGAAGTAGTGATGCTGAACCTCTATCGGGATGCATTTGTATACAACCGTTATGGGTACGGCACCGCTAAAGCAATCGTGCTGACGTTGATCATTATACTGATCACTTATATTCAGATGCGTATCACAAATGCGAAAGGAAACGTAGAATCATGAAAGCGAATAACCGTTCTACCACCATCGCCTGCGTAGTTATGGGAATAGTCTCAGTAGCATGGTTTTTGCCGGTATATTTCATGCTCATCAACTCGTTTAAGCCGCTGAAAGGGGTTATCTTTACCACCGCCGCATTTCCGGAAAGTGTATACTTCGGTAATATCATCGAGGTCTGGAATGGGGCCGACTATTTTCTTCTGTTTTCTAACTCTCTCATCATCACCTTTGTGTCGATTGTAGGAATAGTCCTGTGTGCGGCCATGGCAGGCTACCGGCTCAGCAGGGCCACCGGTCGGGTTGCAGCCTTGCTTCTGAGCTATTTTATTCTGACCCTGATAATACCCTTTCAGGCTGTCATGATTCCCCTAGTAAAAACGATGCGGGAGTTCGCGATGATCGATTCGCGCTGGGGACTCATATTGGTCTATATCGCTCTCGGCTCGCCGATTGCCATTTTCCTGTATCAGGGTTACATCAAGACGCTGCCCTATGCTCTGGAGGAGTCGGCTATCATTGACGGTGCCGGTCAGCTGACAATCTTTTTCAGGATAATTTTTCCGCTGCTCAAACCGATGACCAGCACCGTGGTCATTCTTCAGTCGCTCTATATCTGGAATGATTTTCTGCTCCCGTTGATCAGTATACAGAGTGAGCATCTCAAAACGATTCCACTCGGTATCGCCGGTAAGTTCTTTGGCCAGTATGCCTTCAAATGGAATCTAGGTATTACAGCCATGTTAATGGCTTCTCTGCCCATGCTGCTGCTGTACATCTTTGTTCAGCGCTTCATTATCAGCGGTGTCATGAAAGGCTCGGTAAAGTATTAACGGCCGCTTTTGATATCCTAACATCATCGTATGTACTAATAGAAAGGACGGGATTGCTGTGTTTCAGTCAGTAGAATATGACGATATGCGGGAGAATCTCCTGCGTAAAGCAAATGTCAGGTTTTTCATCCCCCGTGAGGTAAAACATATTTATCAAGACCCCGAAGGGGTCACACTTCTCTGCGGCGGACGGGAGTTTCACAAGGAGAAGATGCCGCCCCTCTTTATCCAGGACGATCTCTGCTTGATGCCGTACGGTCCGGAGGTTGTACTGGCAGTTCGGATCGAGGCCTTCAGTGAGTATACTGTACGGGTGAGAATGCGTAGGTTGGAATCCGAGGAGAGCCGGCCGCTCATGCCGGAACGAGTTACCGAGATGCAGGTGAAGACCAGGCCTGTGAAAGAGCTCTTGCGGCAGCGCAGGGTAGATGATGGACGGGTTCTCATACTGAGTACCGGGAAAGTAGATGTACGCATAGACCTAGAGGATTGGAACCTCGCCATTGGCTCCGCTTCACTGCTGGATGAACCGGTGTTCCGCCAGTATACCCGGGACGAGCACGCAATCAGCCACTTGGTTGGGCAGCAGGAGGCCAGCCACCGGGAGTCGTATGACGGATTTGAATCATTTCCCTGTGCTATCGCCTATGATCCCGACTCGGATCAATATTTCTGGACTGATGCGATCGAGCTGGCCTATGACGAACATTTCTACGGATTCGGCGAGAAGTTCGGGCCTTTAGACAAGCTCGGTCAGGAGGTGTTGCTGTGGCACACAGACTCGCTTTCGGCCTCCAGCGCTAAATCGTACAAAAATATTCCCTTCTACATGTCCACCGCCGGATACGGTGTCTATCTGAATACATCGGCCAAGTGCCGCTTTCTGATGGGCTCCTATCACTACAAGGCCTATCAGATGATCTGCCACGATGCTGAGCTGGATTACTTCGTGTTCTACGGCCCGGAAATGAAGCGGATCCTTCCGCGCTACACCGAGATAACCGGGAAAAGCCCGATGCTGCCGAAGTGGAGCTTCGGTACCTGGATGAGTAAAAACACTTACCGGACCCAGGATGAACTCTTGACGGTTGCCCATAAAATGCGTGAAAAGCAGATTCCCTGCGATGTGATTCATCTGGATGTCGGCTGGTTCGAGCACGACTGGATGTGTGACTATGAGTTTGCCAAGGACCGCTTCCCGGATCCCAAAGCGATGACCGACGAGCTGGAGGAGCTCGGCTACCGTCTCTCGGTCTGGCAGCTGCCCTATTTCAAGAAAGAGAACAAACTCTATCCGGAAGCGAAGCAGCAGCAGTTGTTCGCCCGGCGTTCAGATGGCGAGGTGTCGACACCGGAGGCCGACGGTGTGCTCGATTTGAGTAATCCGCAGACGGTCGAGTGGTATCAGGGCAAACTGAAGAAGCTGCTTGACCGCGGCGTATCGGTCATCAAGGCGGATTTCGGCGAGAGTACGGAAGCGGAGGCGGTGTACGAGAACGGCATGAACGGCCAGCAGATGCACAACCTGTATCCCCTGTTGTACAACCGGACCGCCTTTGAAATAACCGAACGTGAAACCGGGGAGGGAATTATCTGGGCCAGGTCGGCCTGGGCCGGAAGCCAGAGGTATCCCCTGCACTGGGGCGGCGATTCGGGCTCCGATTTTCACGGGATGTACCACTCCCTGCGGGGAGGTTTGAGTTTCGGCATGTCCGGGTTTGTGTTCTGGTCGCATGATGTAGGCGGATACTACGGTGAAACCGAGACCGACGTATACGTGCGCTGGGCACAAATGGGCATGTTCTCCTCGCATATGCGCATGCACGGTACCTCCAGCCGGGAACCCTGGATGTTCGGCGAAGAAGCTGAGCGCATTTTTCTGCGCTATGCAAGGCTGCGCTATCGCCTGCTGCCGCATATCTGGCGCGAAGCCGAGGTCTGTGTGGCCGACAGCCTCCCCATGGTCAGCCCGCTCTTGCTGGAGTTCTCCGGCGACCGGACTACCTGGCACATAGACGATCAATACATGTTCGGCCACTCCCTGCTGGTGGCACCGGTCTTCAGCCGCCGGCCGAGCCGGGGTGTATATCTGCCGCAGGGGCCTATCTGGTACGATTTCTGGACCGATGAAGTGGCCGCCGGGGCTCAGTGGGTAGAAAGGGATGTTCCTCTGGATACCATGCCGCTGTATGTGCGCGGGGGATCGGTGCTGGAAACCGGTCCGGTCTTCAATTACACCGAAGAGAAAGAGATAGACCGGCTCGAACTGCACTACTACCCGGCCCTGGCCGGCTCAGCTGGGGTAGCCGCCTGGACGACAGAGACGCCGCTGTATGGTGGCGGCTCTCTGAGAGTGCAGGAAGACCGCAGTCCGGACGGAGAACTGCGGATAGAGTGTAAATATAAGGGCGGACTGCCGGCTGCACTGGTTATCCACGGGCTCGAAGCGGAGCAGTGTACTACAGAGGGGCTGGCCGAGGTCATAAGCGGAACAGCGGGTATCTGATATGGGGCGGACAGACAAGTACGATCGCTGCTGGTGGAAGGAAGCGGTGGTGTATCAAATCTATCCGAAAAGCTTTAAAGACAGCAACGGCGACGGAGTGGGTGATCTCGGCGGGATAATCGAGAAGCTCGACTACCTCGAACGGCTCGGAGTGGATGTGCTGTGGTTGTGTCCGATTTATGCCAGCCCGCAGGTGGATAACGGCTATGATATAAGCGACTACTATCGAATTCACCCGCAGTTTGGAACATTTGAGCAGTTCGACCAGCTGCTGGCGGGGCTGCATCAGCGAGGTATGAAGCTGATCATGGATCTGGTGGTGAACCATACTTCCGACCAGCACCGCTGGTTCCGGGAGGCCTGCCGCTCAAAGCAGAACCCCTACCGGGATTATTACATCTGGCGCCCGCCCCGGCGGCCTCTCCCAAACAATTGGCTCTCCTTTTTCGAGGGGCCGGCCTGGCAGTATGATCAGGACAGTGATGAGTACTATCTGCACCTCTTTTCGGTTCATCAGCCCGATCTGAACTGGGAAAACCCGCAGCTGCGTGAGGAGATCTACGCGATGATGCGCTGGTGGCTGGACCGGGGCATCGATGGGTTCAGGATGGATGTCATCAATCTCATATCAAAGCATCCCGATTTTCCCGATTCTACCGGTGGGGGCGCAGCACGAATCATCGGCGGAGAGTATTTTATCAATGGGCCGAATGTCCTCGCTTATCTGCAGGAGATGCGTCAAAACGTGCTGGATAAGTACGATGTGATGACGGTTGGTGAGACTCCCGATGTGAGTCCGGAGGAGGGGCTTAGATATGTCGGCGGTGAGAGGCCGCTGTTGGACATGCTGTTTCAGTTCGAGCATATGGACATTGATAACGGAGCCGAGGGGTACTGGAGCGTGGGTGACTGGAGCTTGGTTGAGCTGAAGCGCATTCTCGGCAACTGGCAGCAGCACATGGCCGGCCGCGGCTGGAACAGTCTGTATCTCAACAATCACGATCAACCCCGGATGGTATCCCGGTTTGGAGATGATGGGGAATATCGGCGTGAGTCGGCCAAAATGCTGGCAACTCTGAATCACATGCTGCAGGGAACTCCCTACATCTACCAGGGAGAAGAGCTCGGGATGACCAATGCCGACTTCGACGCTATTGCTGAATACCGTGATGTTGCAACGTTGAACTTCTACCGGCGGGCTACGGAGGAAGAAGGGCTGCCCCCCGAGCAGGCAATGGAGGTTGTGCGCTACAGAAGCAGAGATAATGGGCGGACACCGATGCAGTGGTCAGATTCTACCCATGCCGGTTTCTCGAGCGCCGAACCCTGGATTGCGGTGAATCGTAACCATTCGCTGATCAATGCCGAGGCAGAACTTGAAGATGCCGATTCGGTCTTCAACTATTATCGGCGGCTTATCCGGCTGCGCCGCACACATCCGGTAATCGTGTATGGCAGTTATACTGATCTTCTTCCCGAGCATGAACAGCTGTTTGTCTTTCAGCGCTCCGGAACGGAAGAGCGGCTGGTGGTACTCCTCAATTTTTCGGCCGACCCCGTGCCGGTCGGCCTGGAACTGCCGGGCGAATGGAACAGATTGATCGGTAACTACCCGCCTGTAATGGCGGACGGGTTTATTCCGGGGACTATTCGACCGTACGAAGCGATGGTCTACTCACAAAGTAAGGAGTCACTATGCACGTAGAAGCACCTGTTGAGAAGATTCAAGATTATATGGACGCACATAAGGAGGAGATGGTCAAATTTCTGAGTGATTTCATAGCGATCAGAAGCGTGACCTACGAAGAGGGGCCGGCTGTCCAGTGGTACAGCGGCAAACTGAAGGAATTGGGCTTTGACGAGGTGCGGGTCGACGCGGTCGGCAACTGTCTGGGTAGAGTCGGCCACGGCAAGAGGGTACTCCTGTTCGATGCTCACATCGATACGGTCGAGCCGGGCGATGCGGCGGAGTGGGGATTCGATCCGCTGCAGGCCAGAATTGAAGACGGAAAGGTGTTCGGCCGGGGGGCCGGAGATGATAAGGCCTGCCTCACCGCCTTTGCCTTTGCCGGCCGGGCTCTAACGGAGCTCGGGCTGGCCGGCGATTTTACCTTCTGGCTCTCAGCCTCCATATCTGAAGAGGATGTGGAGGGTTCCTGTGTAAAGGCGATGATGGAGGAGAACAGCGATATCCGGCCCGATTATATCGTGGTTGGAGAGGCCAGCGAAATGCGGATTATCCGCGGCCACAAAGGCCGGGCGCTGTTGAAGGTAGAGGTGCCGGGGAAGGCCGCGCACGCCAGTGCGGCCTGGCGTGGTGAAAACTCGCTGACCAAATCGATTCCTCTCCTGCAGAAAGTGGACGCGTATAATAAGTTTACCGAAGATCCCTTTCTCGGCCGCGGATCGATGGAGGTTACGAACCTGAAGTGCAACACCCCATCTCTCAATACGATACCCGGAAAGACAACCGTCTTCATCGACCGCCGGATTTCATGCGGCGAAAGCCAGGCTGAGCTCTTACAGGAGATAGCCCCGTGGGTTCAGGAAGTGCAGGGCAGTACTTCCATCGACATCGAGCAGGTTACTACCTATACGGGGTATCGGATCGAACAGGAAGACTATTTTCCCTCCTGGGTCGTCCCGGAAGAGCATCCTCTGATTCAGGCCGGAATACATACCTTTGCAACCCTCTTCGGAAAGAAGCCGGTGGTAGGTGCCTGGGATTTCTGTTCGAACGCAACCCATCTCTGCGGGCGCACCGGTATTCCGAGCATCGGCTTTGGTCCCGGCGACGGCAGTCTGGCCCACTCCACACAGGATTCGGTGCCGATCAAGGAATTGGTCGATGCGGCTAAGTTTTATGCGCTTTTCCCTTTTATGATCTCTTAGCGGTCATGAGCCATCGTATACATTCCAGAGAATAAATGGAGCGGCGGCCCTCTAAAGGCCGCCGTTGCTATTGGTCTCCGATCTAACTAAATTGTGTAGTTATTCCGGCTTGGCAACAATATCTTTCAGTTTCGGGTTTTTCTCGACCTGCTTTGCAAAGCGGGCCGCCCGGGCCTTGTTGCGGTAGTCCCGGCTCTGGAAGGAGTAGGTGAAGTTGGTGTGCGCATCGTAGGTGCCGTTCATCAGCGCGTAGGTGTCTTCGGTCATCACCAGCTCTTCGTCCGTCGGCACTACATAGACTTTGGTTTTGGAGCCGGGGCCTGTAATATCGGTTTCGGCATTCGGGGTCGAAGACAGGTCGTTCTTCTCCAGGTCGGTTTTGATGCCGAGGATGTCCAGGTCTTCGACTACACGGCGGCGGATAGCCGGGGCCTGTTCGCCGACACCGGCGGTGAAGACCAGCGCATCCACGCGCCCGAGGGCGGTGGCATATGCTCCGATGTATTTCTTCAGGCGGTAGACTTCCATCTGGATCGCCAGCTCCGAGCGTTCATCCCCCTCTTTGGCCGCTGCCTGGATATCGCGGCGGTCGATGTACTTGCCGGTGATACCGAGTATGCCGCTCTTTTTGTTTAGCTGCTTTTCGATGTCATCGGCCTGCAGGCCGGCATTCTTCATCATGTGGAATACTACCGCCGGGTCGAAGTCGCCGCTGCGGGTTCCCATTACCAGACCTTCCAGCGGAGTGAGTCCCATCGACGTGTCGACCGAAACCCCGTCCTTGACCGCACAGATGCTGGCGCCGTTGCCGATGTGGCAGATAATTGCATTGAGTTTGAGAGGATCCTTCCCCATCAAGGCGGCGGTGCGCTTGGCTACATAGAGAAATGAGGTACCGTGAAATCCGTACTTGCGGACGCCGTGATTTTCGTACCATTCGTAGGGAAGGGCATATAAAAATGCGTGTTTCGGCATGGTCTGATGCCAGGCGGTGTCCATTACGGCGCAGTGCGGAACATCCGGAAGCAGGTTCTGGGCTGCTTCGATGCCCTGGATATTGGCCGGATTGTGCAGAGGAGCCAAGTTCGACACCTGCTTAAAGGTGTTGAGCGCGTTTTCGTCGATAATTACCGACTTATTGAACTTATCGCCGCCCTGTACAACCCGGTGGCCTACCGCTTTGATGCTGCTCATATCGTCGATGGCACCGTAGGTCTTGTCGGTCAGGGCATCGATAATCAATTTAATTGCTTCCTTATGGCTGGGGCATTTCTGTTCCTTCTCGTAGGTCTGCTTGCCTTTCGCATGCTGTTCAATCGAGGAGATTTCCTGACCAATTCGTTCGACCACTCCGTTTGCCAGGACCTCTTTATTATCCCAATCATAAACCTGAAATTTAACTGAAGAACTGCCGCAATTGAGCGTAAGTATATCCACTGTATTCCTCCAATGTATGTGCATGATAGTTTTTGCATGTTATTGTCGCATGCTGCCCTCAAAAATTCAATAAACTAAAACATTTAATTGAAGCAGCACGGCCCCCTTAGCTGTCCATTAATGTATATGAACGTTATGAAGGTATTAATGGCTGCAGCGGGCATGTGGTTTTTCATGTGTATAAATACTCAGGGCCTCACAGCCGCAAAGACAGCGGTACAGACCCGTTTAGAAAGCCGCCTGGAAGAAAACGAACAAAAAATACGACTGGAGTTCATCCGTCCAGGGCTGCGCGGTATGTTCCTCTCCAGCGGCGTATCTCCTCTGCATATTGAGCCCAAGGCGGCTGTACTATGGCACTGCCTGGGCCTCGGTCCGATTCTGCCGGGCGGAATTGTAAAAGAAATCCGGAAACCATTTACATATTCGCTGGGGTCGGCGGTGCTG
>JAASTM010000357.1 GCA_021767325.1 Spirochaetales bacterium | reverse complement strand
TCGAATGCAGGACTTTGAAAGCTTTCAGCTGATGATGCCACAAAACAGCCTTCATCTCCGTGAGAAAGTGCCACTACTGTGTTTCCATAAGTGCGCTGCAAAGTCTCTGCCATTGCGAGCGGATCATCGGTATCGGCGAGCTGCCGGGCGCCGCCTATACAGGGTATGAAGTAGTCCGAAAGACCAATCAATTCATCCAGCTCTGCCCGTGAACAGAGCTTCAGCTCATCGATCAGGTCACTGGACGGTATATCGAGATCAAAGCTGACCTTCACACCGTTGTTGCGGGCAATTTCAGCTGCCCGAATGGAGGGTTTCAAACTCATCTCAGAGCCCTCTAAATGCAGTACCTTTGCAGACGCAATATAATCCGACCTATCTTCTATGTATTCCGAATCTATAGTAGTCAGTATATTCGGGAAAAGGGTGATGGTCCGTTCGCCGCTTTTATCTACAACAATCCAAGTCCAGGGCGAATCTGCATTCTTGACCACTTCGCAGGCCGACAGGTCGATGCCGTCTTCCCGGCAATACGCCTGCAGCATTTCACCGAACCGGTCATCACCAATCTTGCCGATAAAACCTGTTTTCAAACCTAGCCTGGCCAGACCGGTCAGTGTATTGCCCATCACACCGCCCGGATATAGCTCATACTTCGCGGGCGGGCAGACCACTTTGGCATCGGCTGTAGGGATTCGATACAGCTGGATAACCTGATCAATTGCATTTACTCCGAAACCTATTACATCAAACATAGCTACAGTATAGCCGCTGATACAGTAATCATCAAAGGAATTTCAGCAGCCAGGTCCGATGTATCTTTGTGTTTCTGGAAAAGTCAGTAGGAATCGTCTCCTGGGTTATCTCCCGTATTTCAAACAGTTCGGAAAGCGCCGGATCGAGTTCAAACCGGCGATAGTTGTTTGAAAAAATTATTTCGCCGGTTTTCTTGAGATGTTCAGCCGCTTTTGTAAGCAGGGACAGGTGATCCCTTTGAACGTCAAAGACATTTTTATCACTTTTTCGATTCGAAAAAGTAGGGGGATCAATAAAAATAAGATCATAGGTCTCGAAGTCATTTTCTAAAAACTGCAGGGCATCCCTCCGTATGAAGAGATGTGAATCACCGGTAAGCCGGTTTAAGGCAAAGTTTTTCTTGCCCCAATCGAGATAGGTCGAACTCGTATCAACCGATACTGTCTTTACCGCAGCTCCGTCAGCAGCATATACACTGGCTGTGCAGGTGTAGGCAAACAAATTCAAAAACTTTGCCCCGGCAGCTTTTTCCCGAATGAGGCCGCGGGTAATCCGGTGATCCAAAAAGAGTCCGGTGTCCAGATAGTCAGTGAAATTGACAAAGAATTTCAGTCCGCCTTCTTTTACTATGAAAAACTCTTTCTCGTCGGAAACCTTGGAGTACTGAGCCTTACCTTTCTGCCGCCTACGCTGTTTTAGATAGATGTGCTGCGGTTCTAAATTCAAACTGCTTCCAACCGCCGCAGTCAACTCTCTCAGGCGGTTTTCGGCGCTCTCCGGCTCGATTTCCGAAGGAGGCGCGTATTCCTGAACTACCGCATAAGTGTCCTCATACAGGTCTACCGCCGCAGCATACTGCGGAATATCGGCATCGTAGACCCGGTAACAGCTTACTCCATTCTGTTTCAGGTAGTTTTTCAGCTTTCGTCTGTTCTTAAGAATTCGATTAGCCACCATGTTCACCCCGGTGGTCTGGTCATCCTCTCTGTCAGCAGCATGCGCTGATGGCCGCACAGCTTCGATCCGCCGGTCTTGCCTCCCGCTGGTCTTCTCCGGTGGAGAGTACTCGTTCCCGGCATCCAGGGTAATTTTAACCATCACGATTTTCAGATTTCCGTTATACAGAGTGTTTATCTTATCGGCCCGAAGTCCGATGTACTTGGCAGCCTCTTTATCGGGCGCCAGAACAACAGCCTGGTAATCGGTAAATCCCGCTTTCAGCCACTGGCCAAACCGTGAATACAGTTGTGCAATTTCCTCCCGGTTCTCCAGACGTACACCATAGGGTGGATTAGTGGCAATCAAACCTGCAGACACATCTTCTTCCTTCTGAAAGCGTGTTGCATCCACATGTTCAAACGGCTGGGTTCGCAGTTGAATAAAGTCTGAAAATCCGGCCCGTGATATGTTCTCAGAGGCAGCATCGATGGCCTTTTGGCTTTTATCGGAGGCACACAGGCGGGGGATGTGCTGCAGGCCCTCACTGCGCCTATTCGCAGCCTCAGCGCGCAGAGACGCCCACGCGTGCGCATCGTGCCCGCTCCAGTGCTCAAATCCAAAGCGCTGTCGATAGAGGCCGGGGGCAATGTCAGCGGCAATCATGGCAGCTTCAATGGGCAGGGTCCCGGAGCCGCACATCGGGTCTATAAAACAGCCTCCACGGGCGGCAATCTTCGCCCATTCGGCCTTGATCAACATTCCGGCAGCACTGGTTTCGCGTAATGGCGCCCGGGTCCCGCTCAAACGGTACCCGCGCTTGTGCAGGCTCTCTCCCGACAGATCCAGGTATAAAACTGCGGTATGCTTTTCAGTGTGAAGGTGAAACCTTATAGCGGGCTGTTCCGGGTCTACGCTGGGACGGGCACCACTATTTTTGCGAAATGAATCGGCGATTGCATCCTTCACTTTTAGTGCAGCATAGTTTGCGTTTCTTAATCTTGATTTAGAAACATTGGCATCAACAGCAAAGGTAGTGTTCAGCGTGAACAGCCGGTGCCATTCGAGCTCGCCGGCTCCGGTGTAAATATCATCTTCATTGTCAAACTCGAACGTATGCAGCTGAAGAAATACTCTCGAGCCAACCCGGGACCATAAGCAGACGGAGTAAGCGAGCCGGATATCTCCGCGCGCATAGCAACCGGCCACCGTCTGCTTTACATCCGAAGCGCCCAGGCTTTTTAATTCTTCCAGCAGTAGCGGCTCGAGGTACCGTGTACAGGTGACAAACAGTGAATACATACTTTTACAACTCAATCCGTTATCACATCGACATGCGGCGGAAGGCTGTAAATAACATCCTTCCGTTCTACAATGATCCTGCTCTTGTCAAAAAGGGCAGGGTCTGTTTTTATACTCTCGATCAGTTCCTGGGTGGGATTGATTGCAACCGGCCGGCCGACCTTCCGCAACATTGATAAATCGCCGTTGGTATCTCCATATGCGTAACTCTGCTCGAGGTCAATCTGATAATCGCGCTGCAGCTGCCGAATCGCCCCGTCTTTGCTCTCAGAATCCCACATCGGAACGACCTCGCCCGTAAAATGTCCCTCTTCATCCAAAAGATATTCAGCACCACGGTATGCATCAACTCCATACTTTTCCGCCATTTTTGAAACAAGAAAATTGGGGCTGCCGGAAATGAAGAAAACTTTATGACGGTTTTCCTGGTGCCATTTAATCCGGTCACGGGTAAACTTGTAGACTATATCACCGTTTAACCTGATTACCTGGTTACTGATAAACTCCAGGTCGCTCTTTTTGCGACCTTTCAGAGCGTCGATATAAATATCTATCAGTTCGAGCATGTAGTCTTCATAATGGCGCACCCGCTTACGCCACTCCTTATAGGTATATTTTACATTGGAGTGCCACAGACGCGGATCGATTACCTCGTATTTCACCAGCTTTTTGAAATGTTCGATCATCAGAGAATTGCGATACAGAGTCCCGTCTATGTCGAAAAACGCGCCGGTATTCACTTATTACCTCACCATTTGTTATTAAATTTGAAGTAGTATTTCATAGTTTATGCTGAGAATCAACGGTGGTGTGCACATATACAAACTCATTCAGCAGCATTGCGGTTGCACCCCAAATTCTGCCGTGTCTGCTCTCGTAGTAGGGGGCAATGAGTTCCCCTCTACTCGACTGGAACACTCCTTCCCGCGG
>JAASTM010000356.1 GCA_021767325.1 Spirochaetales bacterium | reverse complement strand
CATTATTAGAAACCGGTGCATAATCAGCCAGGGTTTCCAATATGGGCACCATATTACGGATTGAAACCCGTTCCTGCAATAAGCTCTGTAGTACTTTCTGGATTTCTCCGAGGGACAGTGACTTGTTCACATCATCGACCACCGCCGGATAGTTCTCGCGCAGGGTGTCCAGAATCGACTTGACTTCTTGACGTCCGAGCATTTCGTGGGCGTGGCGCTTGATGATCTCGGTGAGGTGGGTAGCGATAATGGAAGGACTATCCACCACCGTGTAACCCGAGCGTTCGGCCTCTTCCCGGTGAGCCTCGTCGATCCACAGAGCCGGCAGTCCGAAGGCCGGGTCGGTAGTCGCTTCACCTTCGATCTCTTCGCTCACATCCCCCGGGTTAATAGCCAGATAAAATCCCGTCTTGAGTTTTCCGCGGCCGACCTCCACCCCTTTTATCTTCACACTGTATTCACTCGGTTCCAAGCGCATGTTATCGATAATCCGTATTCTGGGTACCACCAGACCGAGCTCAAGCGCAGATTCCCGCCGTATACGGGTAATCCGATCGAGCAGTTCGGCCCCTTGATCCTTGTCGACCAGAGGAATAAGACCGTAGCCCAGCTCCAAGGACAGCGGGTCGAGCGGTACAACCGGCGACACATCCTGCGGCTCGGCTTCCTGCGGCTCGGCTTCTTCGGTCTGCCGGGCGGCCTGCTCCTCAGCCATACGCTTGCGTGAAAGCCGGTAGGCCAAAAAGCCGATCAACAGGGAAAGGGGAATCAGCACCAATGTCGGAAAGCCGGGCAGAAACGACAGGAACAGGAGAAATATCGCAGCAATCCAGTAGACCCGTGAATGCTGGCTGAACTGCTCGGAGACATCCGATCCGAAGGTACCGTCAGAGATTGCCCGAGTCACGATCAAGCCGGTGGCAGTCGAAATGAACAGGGCCGGAAACTGGGTAACCAGTCCGTCACCGACGGTCAGCGACACATAGGTATTGGCAGCCAATCCCAGGGATTCTCCGTGAATCGTGGTACCTACAATCAATCCGCCGACTATATTGATGGCGGTGATTAAAATACCGACCTTTACGTTTCCCGAAACGAACTTCGAGGCACCGTCCATAGCTCCGTAGAAATCAACTTCCTTCTGCAAATCGTTTTTTTGCTTGGTAGCTTCCGCTTCACTCAGTGTACCTGAATTATAAGCCGCCTCAATGGCCATCTGCTTTCCGGGCAGGGCATCCAGGGTAAAGCGCGCGGCAACTTCCGCAACGCGGGTGGCACCCTTGGTGATAACGATAAACTGCACTGAAATCAGAATGACGAAGATAATAAAACCGATAACCAGCCCCTCGGTTCCTGAGGTACCGACAACAAAAGTTGCAAAAGCACGGACAATCTTACCGTCGAATTCGCTGCCCTGCGAGAGTATGAGACGAGTCGAGCTCACATTTAAAGCCAGACCGAAGACCGTCGAAATCAGGAGAAGAGTCGGGAAAACGGAAAACTCCAACGCGCGCCTTGTGTAGAGTACGATCAGAATAACCAGCAGGCTGAAAACCAGGTTCGAAGCCATCAACAGGTCGAGCATAAACGCCGGCAATGGTATAATCATCATCGCGATAACAGCGATTACACCGACTGCTACCAGTACATCGTTACGGCCGTTCAGCAGAGATCCCCGCAATGTGCCGGAAATATCAGCCATAATATTCTCCTTCACTCTGTTTCCAATAGTTCAATTAAGATACCCTCTCCCGCGCTTTCATTCGATACACCTCCGACAGTACTATCGCCATAACCTCGTAATACTGTTCGGGAATTTCGTCTCCAATTTCTACTTCCGCATAAAGGGCTCGGGCCAGCGGCTTGTTTTCGATTACCGGCACCTCATTTTCCCGGGCAATCTCTTTTATCCGCTGAGCAATATTGTCCTGCCCTTTGGCAATGACCATGGGTGCGTTCATTTTCTCCTGTTTCCATTCGAGTCCAACAGCATAGTGAGTCGGGTTGGTGACCACCACATCGGCCTCCGGCACATTCTGCATCATGTTCTGATTCAGCATATCTCGCATACGTTCCCTGAGCCGGCTGCGAATCAGAGGATCTCCCTCCATGGTCTTGCGCTCTTCTTTTACTTCCTGTTTGGTCATTTTCAACGAATCGAGGTGCTGTTTGCGCTGAAACAGATAATCCGGAAGCGACATTAACAGCATAGCTATTGCTGCTTCGATTAGGATTCGAAACGCAATACTGGCAATATTTGCCAGTGAGTACTGGTACGGTGCGTTTACGAACTGAATAATCATATCCATCTCGATGCGTATATTTATGTACGCAATGATGCCGATGACCACCACCTTCATGATTGATTTCCAGAAGTTGAACAGCGCCTCACCGGAAAAGAATGATTTCTGCAGGAACCGTGAAAAGTTCGGAGCGATCTTGCTGAAGTCGGGGGTAATCGGTTTGGTACTGAACAAGAAGCCTACCTGCAGCAGATTCGCCAGCAGGGCCGCCACGAAGGCAATCAGCGCCGGCGGGGCAAACAGACGTATGAAGTAGTTGAAAAAGGCCGGGACAATCTGGGCTTCCCGGGCCGGATCGAGCTCGGTAGAAAGCTTCAGAAAAAAAGTCAGCATCTCCTCCATGGTAACCCACATTCTGGGGGCGATTATTCCAATGGCAATGACGGGAAACAGCAACACCAGGGCCGAAGTGAATTCCGTACTTTTGGCTACCTTGCCGTCCTCACGGGCTTTGCGGATTTTGTGTTCGGTGGGCTCCTCGGTTCGCCCTTCGTCTTCAGCGGCAAACCACTGCAGGTGAATGGCAAAACTTCCGTAATCGGTCACAATGGATTCGGCAGCCGAGGGTCCGATAGAGCCAGGTTTAGAAGTGCCGCCCGCCGCCTCGAGACCGAGAAGCCGGCGGTAGTACTCATCTATGTTGAAGCATTCACTCATACCGAACCTCCCCGCTCGACATCGGCCAGGTAGCGCATAATTTCCAGGAAGCTGGCATCGATAATGCGCGCAAACGCCTCCATTAAAAAGGGCATGGTGACCATGATCATTACAAAGGCGATGCCGATTTTAATCGGGAACCCAAGCATCAGCAGGTTCATCTGGGGTGCGGCTTTGGCCAGCAGTCCCATTGACACCGAAATCAGCAGCAGGGTCCCCAGGATCGGAAAAGAGATAATCAGCGCCTGCCGGAAGAGCTCGGAGAGGCTGCCGAGAATCAGAGTCAGCAATCCCTCCCGGCTGGTGATGATATCGACCGCCCGCATCACCTGGAAAGAACGTAGTACTCCGGCTAAAAACAGTTTTTGAAAACCGCCAACAATTATGAACACAAACATGGCGATGATATTCAAGAACTGTCCCATCAGGGGAATCTGTACCTGGGCCATCGGGTCGTACACCTGCGAAGCACCAAAACCCATCTGGAAAGAGAAATACTGTCCGGCCACCAGGAAAGCCGCATAGATTACAGTAAGAACGAAGCCCAAGCTGATGCCGATCAACGCTTCACCTATCAGGAGAAACATATACTGAACCCCGTTGTCGGGCATGGGATAGCCGGCTTCATACACCCAGGGAAAAATCATGACCGCGGTAAACAGCCCCAGTGCAACCCGCGCGACCCCGGGAATCGCCCGTGAAGAGAGCAGAGGAGCGACACTGAGCATCGCAAAAACGCGAGTGAAAAGTATGAGAAAGAGTTGTGCATTTTCGGCCATAAGGTCGATATTCACCGGGCTTTAGCCTCCCATCTGCGAAATCAAATTAAGTATCTTTATGGTGAACTGCTGCATCGACTGCAGCATCCACGGCCCGAAGAACGCCACGCTGGCCAAGATAGCCGCGATTTTGGGTACAAAGGTCAGGGTCTGCTCCTGGATACTGGTGGTAGCCTGAAAAATCGAAAT
>JAASTM010000355.1 GCA_021767325.1 Spirochaetales bacterium | reverse complement strand
TGATAGAGACAGCTGCGAAGGTTTGCTCTTGCTCTTGATTGACCCGAATGCGGCCACAGAAGTGTAGCCAGTGTGTCACGCCCGACTGGCCGGCTTTCTACTGCCAGATAAGCCAGCAGGGCAACTGTTTTGTGTCTGAGTCCGCTTACAGCTTGAGAATCTGAAATTATTTCAGGAGTGCCGAAAAGTGTAGCGCGTATATTCGACATAGCGCCGTTCCACCATTTTTAATTACTGTTTCTAATTATAGAATCACTGTGACGTTTCTGCAACGCTAAAAAAGTATAGTTTTCTAAAATGAACAGGGATGAATTAGAAATCAATGAGCTGCTGGAACTGGCGGTTGAATTTCTGAACCGCGGAGATCTCGAGAGCCTGATGAAAATGTGGCATACCTCGGCAACTTTGATGTTACCTGCAACACCGGCACTATACGGGAACCGGAGTATCTCTAAGTGGTTTCTGAATCTCATGAAAACATTTCGTTATGAATTAGAACTCGATATTGGTGACATCAAGCCGGATGGATCGCTGGCCTGTGTTGCGGGCCGATTTTTAATCCACATAAGGAATCTTCTGAGTAATAACTTATCCATCCACAACGGGAAATTCCTGATTGTAATGTATAGAAATCATAGTGATTTGAAGGATAAAGACAAGCCTCTCTGGACTATTTACTGCTGTTGCAGTAACTCGAGCCTGCCGCCGGTGAGTACAAAATAACGGGACTGCCGCAGTAATTCTCAGACAGCCCCGCTCGGATTACCCAGATTACATTGCGGGCGGAGTATTAGAATTGTAACAGTCGCGGTATATCTTCCAGCCTTCGCCCTCGTGCTTGCGCAGAATCGTAAGAAATTTTCCATCCATAACAGAAGGCGGATCGCCATTTTTCGGCGTGGACTTAATCATATAGGTGCCCATGGACCATGCCACGTCATCCTTGATAATTATCTCTTCCCAATCAATATCCATTTCAGTGTCGAATTGTTCCGCTTCTTCGGGAAAAGATTTTCGCATTCCGGGCGCTGCGTCTTTTATCAGAAACATAGGGGCCTGAGGCGGCATTTTGTATGCCATATCCTCATGCAGAGCAATGAATTGTTCTGCATCTCCACGCTCAACCGCATCACAGTACTGCTCCCATATGGCAGCAATTTCTTGCTTGTCTTTCTCCTGCTGTTTTTCCTGGTTCCCTCCCGCACTTACACTCAGTGTAAAAATGAGTGCTGCCGCAATAGCCAGTGTTAACACATGTGATCTCATATAGACCTCCTGAAATAATATATGCGGAAAGTCTACAGATAGAGCGTTGCAGAATCGTTGCAGTAGTAATTTTATCTAATCGGACTTCAAAATCAAACTTTATATTGTAATAATAACAACAGTATGTTATATATAATAACATAAACTGTTAAATGAAAGGAATAAGTTATGGAAGCGTATGGATGGTTAGCACTTATACCTCCTGTTCTTGCAATAGTACTTGCAATTTGGACACGGCAGGTAATTGTCTCATTGTTCCTGGGGATTTTTGCCGGCTCTACGATTATTGCCGGATGGAATCCGTTGGAAGGATTGCTGAACTCTTTCTCCACCTATCTGGTGTCGAATTCTCTGGCGGATAGCTGGAATATCGGCATAATCGTATTTTGTCTGGTTATCGGCGGCATGGTCGGTGTGATAGGAAAACTCGGTGGTACCAAGGCTATAGCGACTGCGGTTGTCCGTAGGGCAAAGTCCTCCAGAACCACTCTACTGTCGACAGCGCTGCTGGGAATCATTATGTTCTTCGACGATTACGCAAACACCATGATCGTTGGAAACACGATGCGTCCGATTACCGATGAAGAAAATATCTCAAGAGAGAAACTGGCCTACGTAGTCGACTCGACCGCCGCACCGGTCAGTTCTATGGCGCCGGTATCTACCTGGATTGCAATGGAACTCGGTTTGATAGCAGCTGGGCTGCAGAGTATCAATATTGAGGGCAACTCTCTCATGGTTTTCTTTCAGACCGTACCGTTCAGGTTTTACTCTATTTTTGCCTTGGCGCTGGTTATCACTCTTATTGTCACCAAAAAGGACTACAGCCTGATGTACAAAGCCGAATATCGAGCCCGTAGCACTGGGCAGGTGGTCGAGCCGGGAACAAGCCCTATGATCACTGAGGATGAAGATATCCTCCCGGATGAGGGGATAGAAGGATCTGTGTGGGACGCAGTTGTCCCGATTGTCGTATTTATCCTCGTAACTGTCTTCGGATTGTATTACAACGGCTATGAAGAGGGAAAAACCGTCATTCAGGCGTTTGGTGATGCCGATGCCTCGGTTGTTCTCACCTGGTCCGCGTTTATCGGTTCAATCACTGCCATTGTAATGGGGCTTTCGAGGCGGGTTTTCTCACTGAAGTCAGCCATGGATGCCTGGATCGGGGGGATCAAATCGATGGTTATCGCCGTTACAATACTGGCGCTTGCCTTTGCTTTGAAGAGCGTTATTTCTGATATGCAGCTGGCCGAATGGCTGGTAGAAATAACCGAAGGCATCCTCAGCGGAAAAATTCTGCCCCTGATAGTGTTTGTAGTAGCGATGCTAATTGCTTTTGCAACCGGAACTTCTTGGGGAACTAATTCTATTCTTATGCCGTTGGTTATTCCGATTGCAGCCGGTGTGTCCGGCGCCGAGGGTGTACTCACACCTACTATTATCGCTTCAATTGGTGCGGTCTTGACCGGGGCAGTGTTCGGGGACCACTGCTCTCCAATATCTGATACCACCATCCTCTCATCAATGGCCTCCGGATCTGACCACATATCGCATGTGAGAACCCAGATTCCTTATGCTGTTACGGCGGCAGTTATCGCAGCGGTGTTCGGCTTCATTCCGGCCGGCTTCGGAGTACCGGTATGGATCCTGCTGCCGCTCGGTGTGGTGGTAACGATTCTGTTTGTGAAGTTCTTTGGTAAACGGGTAGAAGACCGGGTAGAAAGCCCCGCCTGATGGACAACAACCACCTTTTGGTGTTGTGATTTTGCATTTAGGGTTCGGCAGTGTCACTGTCGAACCCTATTTCTATTGCTTTTTCGCCGGTTCATTTATATCTTTAAAAGTAGAAACAAATCCGGAGGTTGAAATGGACTGGAGAGAGAAACTTGAAAAGAGTCTGGCGCAGGGGATTGACCAGTCGAAATCACTATTAGGAAAAGCCAGTACCCGCGCCCGGGAACTAGGTGAACAGGGTGTGCTCTCTCTTGAGGTGCGACAGCTTGAGAGTAAGCTGAAAGAGAATTATAACAAACTCGGTGAACAGGTGTATGCGGTGCTGAAAGAGGGGCAGCAGTCGACTGTCTCAGCCCGGACCAGCGGGGTGAAGGATCTGCTGGATGAAATAGAAGCAGCCAAAGAGCTGCTTGAAGAGAAGCGGGCTGCGCTGCACACTGAAGAGCCGAAAAATTCTCGCTGAACCGGTTGACAATCTGCTCTAATATCTATACATTACCTCTCACCGATTGAGCACATGTCTGAAGCATTCGGGTGTGTTCGAGAGGGAATGAGACAAGATAAATCGTTAACAAATCAGCAAAAAGCTGTTGACACGATGGCCTTTGATTTGTTATAAAGCTTTCACGCTCTACGGGGCTGCGGCCCGGGGGAGCGGAGAAAAGTTCTTTTACAGATGGAATAGGGAAGGGGAGAGAAAAGAAGAGCAGGGTGCGAGCCACCTGATCTGAGCCGAACACTTTTCGGAGTGTGAAGTGAGGAGAGGTGAGCTTAGAATAAGGATTGACTTTAACGCCTTCGGGCGTTGAAGATATATGACGGAGAGTTTGATCCTGGCTCAGAACGAACGCTGGCGGCGCGTTTTAAGCATGCAAGTCGTGGGGTAGAACACCTTCGGGTGTTTGAGACCGGCGGACGGGTGAGTA
>JAASTM010000354.1 GCA_021767325.1 Spirochaetales bacterium | reverse complement strand
TCAACTACGGCATCGCTCACGCGGCACACCCCCTGGAATCGCTGGCCGTCTGGCCGGTGGTCCTGAGCGTGATGTTCCTGTTCCGATCCCTGGCCCTCTCGTTTCAGGAGGTGGCTGTAGCGCTGCTGAAGGAAGCCGGCCACATTACCCCGCTGCGGAAGTTCGCTATACGGCTCTCTCTCGGGACCGGAGTGCTGTTTTTTGTATTCGTCTTCGCACCTACCGGCCGGCTCTGGTTCAAGCATGTGGCCGGCCTGGAGCCCGAACTGCTCAGCTTTGTAATGCTGCCGGCCCTCATAGTCACCTTGGTGCCGGTACTGGGCGCTTTTCTCTCCTGGTACCGCGGTTTGCTGATCTACTCCGGGAAAACCAAGTACATCGCCCAGGCGGTTGGCCTGAATACCGCCACCCTCACGGCAATGGTCATCTTACTGCCGAAGGTGGTCGGACTGAGCGGAGTCATCATTGCCGCCCTGGCCTTTACCCTGTCGCAGTTTTTTGAGATTGCGTATCTGTACTACCGTGCACACCGCCTGCAGCTGGAGTAAAAGTGTGCTGGAGTAAACCTGATAAAACCGCTTGAGTACCCGCGCTGATACCCATTATACTCAAAGCAAGGGGCCCAGCTCGAAGCCGGCCGGGCCCACATAACTAAAAGGAGAATTAGATGGTAGAACTGCCGATTTCAGGGAGCAGCGAAAAATATACGGTGAATCCGAGCAAAATCATTGCCCTGGGTTTGAATTACGATGAGCACGTCAAGGAGAGTGTGTTTCTCAACACCAAGGGGATGCCCCTGGAGCGCCCCTCCGAACCGGTGCTGTTTCCCAAAACCCCCAATGTGCTGATCGGCCCCGGCGAGCCGATCGTCATTCCCGCCTATCTCAAGGACTACGAGTTCGAGGACCTGCGGGTCGATTACGAAGCCGAGCTCTGCATCATCATCAAGGACACCTGCAAAAACGTACCCCAGGAAGAGGTCTTCGAGCACGTCTACGGCTACACCTGCATGAACGACGTCAGCCAGCGCAACTTTCAAACCACCGACAAGTCGGGCTGGTTCCGCGGCAAGTCCCTGGACACCTTCGGACCGGTTGGCCCCCAGGTGGTCCGCCAGGAAGACATCGGCGACGTACAGAAACTGCGCATCTCCTGCCGCCTGAACGGCGAGACCATGCAGGACTCCAACACCGAGATGATGATTTTTACCATACCCGAAATCGTGGCCTTCGTCTCGCGCCACTTTACCCTGCAGCCCGGCGACCTGATTGCCACCGGAACACCCAAAGGGGTGGGGCGTATTCATCACGGGGATGTGGTGGAAATTGAAATTGAGAAGATAGGCACACTGCGCAACCCTGTTGTGGAAGAAAAATAACCTGCCCGTGAGTTCGCGGCGGAGGCCCGCTCACGGCCGGCGGTCCGCCGCTTACATTCTTTGAGAGCCAGCTCTCAGCCCTCGTCCTTGTCTGCTACCATGCGTTCGATTTTCTTAATGCGGCTATACATATTGTTCATCCGAAATTCCAGCGAGTTGAGAATCCAGAACTGAAAATGGTTGAACTTGTGCTGCGAGTGGATCATCCAGATAATTTTTATCGAGACCAGCAGCACACCTACCTCCAGGGAGATGTAGGGGGGCAGAAAACGGGTGGTCACCTCTACGATGATAAGAGCGATGATTAGAACCACAAACAGAATGTTGATAAACTTGTCGGTTTTGGAATACTTCTCGCCGCCGATTTTCCCCAGCATCGATTTGATCTGTTCGCGCTCGTGGTTGTACTCTTCGATTTCCCGAAGAATCTCCTCGCGCTTTTCTTCCAGGTCCTGCATCATTTCCGATTTTCGATTCGTATCCATACTTCTATCCCTTGTAATTATAAGAGTAACATCCCGACGGCGAATGACGCCAGCAGTACAATTGCAGATGGGGCCAAAATTCGGCCCATACTTCTTATCAGGCTGGTCTTAAAATGCTCGCTGGTCACGATGAAGCAGACATGCACCGGCGAGAGCATTACCCCGATAAAACCGAAGGGGTAGGTCAGCATCAGGGTGCCGAGGCGCTCGGCCAGCCCGGCATCCGGGCTCAGCAGTGAAAAGGCGATCGGCAGGCTGGCCCCCACGAAACCGACCGAGATGCCGGTGGTCAGGCCGCTGATGAAGGGCAGTATCATTATCAGCAGGATCAGCGGGATCCCCAGTGCGTTGAGCTCCAGCCGCATCTGCTCCATCAGCATGGTGCCGCCGGGCAGGCGGGCTTCGATGAAAGCTCCATACACCCGTATCAGGGCAACTATAATTCCCATATTTACAGCCCGGCGGCTGACGAGGATCTGCTTCCATTCACTCCAGGGCAGCGGGCGTTTGAACTGCAGTACTACTATAGCGGCGGCGATGCCCAAAAGCATCGGCAGGTATTTATTGAACTCACCCACCTGCGGGAATATGAGCATGATCAGGATATACACCCCGATTACGGTAAAGATCGGCAGCATCATGTGCAGAAAGCGGTGCCGGGAGGGGGTAGTGTGTCCGCTGCTGATGTGCGCCTTTCGCAGTATAAAGAAGTAGCCGGCAGTTACCGAGGCGGCCATCATGGGTACACCCACCAGAAATACCTGCCACACTTCCAGACCGGCAATATCGGTGGCCAGAATGACCCCCGGATACAGGGGCCAGGTCAGCTCCCACACGTGCCGAAACCAGTAGTTGATCTGAGATTTGATCAGCGGCGGCACCTCGTTCTGCTCGTCGCAGTCGTCTACCAGCGGCGCTGAGAAGAGCGCCCCGCCGGGCATCGGCAGCAGCCCTATCACCGCCGGTAGCACCGCCATGGCCCTGCGGGACGAGAGAAAGGCCCGCAGGCTGCCGACCAGGTCGCGCATAACTCCGGTACGGTCCATCTGGCTGGAGAGCCAGATAACCAGAATTACCACCGCCAGCAGCAGCCCGTTGTCGATGCTCAAAAAGCGCTCCACCGTGATCTCGCCCATACGCTCGATCGAATGACCGGACCATAGGGCCAGTACCACCGTCGCCAGGGCCACCGCGGCGGAGAGGTTCTTGAACAGCTTGTTTCCGATCAGGATCAAGGCCAGTGAAACGAGGATTTTTACAATGATGGGGACGCTCATGGAATCCGAGTATATCCGCTTTTCAGACGAATGGGAAGTTAGTTCGCTGTGACAGAAAAACTGCGGTTGATGGAGTTCCCGTTTTCATCCACTACGGTAATGCGGTGGCGGCCGGGCTCGGCTTGGATCCCCAGCTCGTGGAAACCGCGGGTGGCAGCCAGGTAGCGGCCGTCCAGGTGCCAGTACAGCTCTGTCTCCGGATCGCGGTGGGCCACCCGGAACACCGCTGTTTCGCCGGTATCGCCGAAATCCCGGGGCAGCTTCAGCACCGAATCTTCCTCGGCCGGGTAGATGAAGCGCATTCTCTCGCGGTCTGTGCCGAGGGCCGGGGGCGGATCGCGGTACTCGGGGTGGTAGTGTTTGTAGTACCAGGCCTGTACCGGCGGAAGAATGAACCAGCTGCGGGTTTTCATCTGTGAAACAGGGTATACCGAGCTGTCGACCCGCCGTGTCTCCTCCCGGTTCAGATGGATGACCCGGTGGTGGGGACAGACCCGTCCGCGCAGCGCCGCTGCCGGCACCACGGCCCGGCGGGTTTCGGGACAGGCCTTTGAGGCCTGCATGCCGCTGACGCTGCAGACTTCCAGACTCTTCAGCTGCCCCCGGGGCGGGGCAAACCACCGCCCCTCCGCCGGCAGCAGATCGAACACGTCGAAGAGCAGCGGAGCGGCGGCGAACAGCCCGTTGATCCCCGGGCGGCCCTCGCCGTCGGCATTGCCGATCCACACTCCCACCACATATTCCGGTGTCACCCCCACCGACCAGGCGTCCTTGAAGCCCATGCTGGTG
>JAASTM010000353.1 GCA_021767325.1 Spirochaetales bacterium | reverse complement strand
GCCCGGAACACCGCCATGGCCATATGCTGCATTTGCGCCGCCACTGATCCGGACCATGAATCGTTGGTCATATTCACTATAACTTCGGCCCCTTCGTTCACAAAGCGGCGCGATATGTAGCCGAACACATCCTCGAAACAAATCGGAGTTGAAAACTTGACTCCGGCAGCCTCGAATACTGTATATTCGAGTCCCTTCTCCCAGAAGTGGTAGTCGTGCTCCACCAGCAACTGGTGAAACCGCGGCAGAGTATCCTCATACGGAAAGTGCTCAGTAAAGGGCACCAGATGTGTCTTCCGGTAAATCTTCTTCAGCTCGTTCTCATGATAGAGCAGAACCGCATTGTAATCCACCCGGTTATAGCTGCCATCCGGAAGAATGGGCGGCAGATTGGGGTTTGCCAGCTGCCCGTCGCTGTTTCCGGTCACGAAGGGCACCGTTTGCCGGCTCATGAACTCGCGGAAATCCTCCACCAACGCGTAACGATCCGCATTGGTTCTGTATTTCGTGTGCCAGTCCACCCCCGGAATAAAGGCAGTCTCCGACCAGATTACGATTTCAGGATCGTGTTCGAGGGCCTTTTCGCTCAGTCCGCTGAGTATTTCGAGGTTTCTGCGGTAGGTGCGCAGGCCGCCCTCCCATGAATCAGCGTTATGCTGTATCAGGGCAACTCTCCACTGCCGCTCATCGGAGTAATCCTGCTGCACGGCAAAACCGTACAGCATTGTGAGGATAATCAGACCCGCATATGCGGCTAATTCGGGCCTGTGCCCCCGGATGAACTCGCGCAGCTTGTGAATACCCCGCAGGCCGTCTTTGATCGCATTGCCCAGAAAGGCTGAGGGAAAGACAACCAGGGCCGATACTCCCCAGAATCCGGTTATCGCCGATATCTGAATAAATGGTATAAACTGGTACTGTGAGTATCCGATGTTGCCGTAAGGGTATCCCAGATACCCCTTTGTGCGCAGATATTCATATCCGATCCATATGAGTATCTGCAGCAGATACCCGTAACGCGGAAAAAGTGAATCCGCCGCCTTGAGTAAAGGAAACACGATCAGAAAGTAGACGGCATAGATTGTGGGTACTATCAGGATGGCGAGAGGGTGAAATGTCGACAGCCAGAAGTTGAACAGCGCATAGCTCAAAAAGCCGTAGAGCAGGCCGTAAATGGCTATCAGCTTCCAGCTGCACCGGTGAACCAACACAAACACCGGGACGAGTGCAATAAAAGCAAGCGGTGCGAACCCGTATTCCGATAAAAAACTGGGAAACGACAGGGCAAACAGGAGAGCTCCGCTCAGAAGCAAGCCCAATTCGCCCACTATTTTAGTGACGGAAGTTTTCCATGAAGCTTGTGCTGATGTTGCCGTTTTCACTGTGCAGATTCCAATGCCGGAGGCTTATTTCTCTCCTCGTAGAGGCCATGCAAGCTGTTTGAGCTCTTTCCCAGGACGGAACACTGCCACACCGTGTGTATCTACCGGAACGATCTCTCCGGTTTTCGGATTTCTGGCCTTCTCGCGCCCTTTGCGGGTGCGTATTTCGAAGGTTCCGAAACCGCGCAGCTCGATCACACGATCTTCCTGAAGAGCACTTTTCAACTCTTCGAAAAACTCATCAATGACATCGTGAATCTCATTACGACTCACATTCAGCTTCTCATGGATCTGATCGATAATCTCTGCCTTCGTCAATTTCTTTCTATCCATGATCCGCCTCTCATTTTAATAATATTACGATTGTACCTTTAAAGCATTCAGTTTTTTCTGCATTCGAGATTTCGTTCGTGCAGCCATATTCTTATGAAATACACCTTTTCTCGATACTCGATCTATAAGCCGCTCAGCGTCGGCAAAGGCCTTCTGAGCTTCTTCGAGATTACTATTCTTTACTGCTAACTGAAATTTTCTTTGAGCAGTTCGAACACCGCTGCGAGCGGCACGATTTCGCATTCTGCGTTTTGTATTTTGTCGTTGTCTTTTCTCTGCTGATAGTCCTGCCAAGAGTCTATCCTCCGTTCTATATAATTAATTCTTTGTTCCAAATTATCCGCGGTAGCACAAACTACCAAATTAATACCGTACTGTCAAGTAATTACTAAATTATATCATCAATCTTTACATTCCAATAGCGAGAACTTTCATTCCAGCTGAAGTTTTCTTCGGGAACATCAATTGTGCGTCCGTCCCGCGATTGCAGCTTGATTTTTTTGGCCAGAATGTTCACCTCTGCCACTTTGAAATCCTCGTTTTGCACCCGAATCCGGTTGCCCTCCTGGGGCAGACGCGACTTTACCTCTTTATAGAAGTCGTATTCATATGCCAGACAGCACAACAGCCGCCCGCAGGGCCCGGAAATCTTCATAGAGTTCAGTGAAAGATTCTGCTCTTTGGCCATTTTTATAGATACCGGGTTCAATTTATCGGTGATTCCGTTGCAGCAGTACTTGCGACCGCATACCGCCAGGCCGCCGAGTACCCGCGATTCATCCCGTACACCTATCTGGCGCAGCTCGATGCGCATTTTGAACACCGACACCAGGTCCTTTACCAGCTCCCGGAAATCTACCCGGGCATCCGCTGTAAAGAAAAACAGGATTTTGGGCTCATCGACCAGATAATGCGCGGCAACCAGTTTCATATCGAGTTTGTGCTTTTTCACCTTCTCACGGCAAATTTCCAGGGCCTCGGCCTCTTTTTCGAGATTGTGCTCATATGCATCTATATCGTGCTGCGAGGCCCGTCGTACCACCTCTTCGGCATCTTTCATGTCATAGTTCTCGACATGCTGAATAGTGCCCAGTACATAGGCAAGATCCTTGCCGTAGCGGCTGGGAACAATTACGTGATCGCCCTTTTCGAAGCTCTCATTCAAAGGATTGGTACATATCTGGGTTTCGTTCGAGTGGACGAACTTCACCAGCAATACCGGATCCGTCTGTTGTGTGCTCGTGGGCTCATCTTTGCTTTGAGGGACATTTTCAGAAGGCTGTATATCTTGATCGCTCATGCGGAAACTCCTTAAGGTTGCATCTTACTGTAAAAGGTCTACAATCATCCCATTAATCTCATCCACCCGCTGCAAAATGTCAAGCTGTGAAAACTGACTCTGCAGGATTCCGGTGGCAAGCTGCTCGAGTTTTTCGTTCACAACCTTGATGAGAGTAAATTTCTTCTGCTTTTTCAGCGGATGGTAGCGGGCGCCCTCGATCTGTTCGGCCTCGAGGGCGTGCTTGGAGATGTACTGCAGGAACTCGCTGACCGCCTTGCGGTATTCCTTGATGTTCTCGAGAGAGGGCTGTTCCTTCAGCTGTTCGCCTCGCCCGTGCAGACTGTCCACCAGCTCCTCTAAATCGGCGTGCACATCCGCTGGAAACTTCCCTCCGACCGGTGCAGCTCTCTCGGCCTGCTTGTCGGTAACAATTTTCGAGAAGGGAGGCAGGCTTTCGGCGGATTCCGACTGTTCTTTGGACTGAGTTTTTCTGCGCCAGCGGTAGCGGCTATTTCGCAAGGGATCTATACGTTCCATTACCCGGATTTATACAGCGGATTGTAGCGATTGATTGTTTGAGCAGAGCCTTCATTCTGATAGGATGAACCGGAATACTCTTCGGCTTGTTTCTGCTTTTTATCCTGAAAACTGATGATTTTACAGCGCCCGTTCAGGACTACTCCGTCTTCGACCAGAAGCCGGGGTGTCGAGATGTTGCCGATTACCATTCCGGTAGAAAGCACCACCACTTTTTCAGTAGAGTAAATATCGCCTTTGACCACACCACCGACTACTATTGTCCCGGCGCGGATTGAGCATTCGGCTCGGCCGTTGCGGCCGATCAGTACCTTGTCAGCTTTTTCGATATTGCCTCGAAAATCTCCGTCTATTCGAAACAACCCGCTCATAGAGATGTCGCCGGAGAAACTGGC
>JAASTM010000352.1 GCA_021767325.1 Spirochaetales bacterium | reverse complement strand
TATTGATGTGGTGGAAGCCTTTCTGGTGTGGGGAGTTTCAGCTTAAAATAATCGTCAAATTGAATGCGGCGATAATCAGGGTAATGGCAGCAAAGCCCAGGCTGATAAGTTTGTGCTGCTTATCGAAGCGCTGGTTCATATCGTCGAAGCGCTGGTTTATATCATTGAAGCGCTGGTTCACATCGTCGAAACGTCGGTTTACATCATCAAAACGGCGGTTTACATCATCAAAACGGCGTTCCTGGGCGGTAAAGCGTTCGTCCATTTGCTTCTGTAGGGCAGTGAATTGGTCGTGAATCTGAGTTTGCGTGGCTTCAAAGCGAATGTCTAACTGTTTTAGCAGCGAGGTGAAATGTGTTTCTTGGGCGGCGAAGCGCTCGTCCATCTGCTTTTGTAACGATGAGAAGCGCTCATATGACTGTTTCTGCTGGGCTTCGAAGCGTTCGTCTACCCGGCGGAAGCCCTCCTGCATCGAGACCAACATCTCTTTGATGCTGTTGGTCAGTTCGTTGTAGCGGCGTTCGTTAGTTTCCTGCTCAACGTAGGTGCCCGTCAGCAGGGCGAAACAGCGGTGCAGCGATTTGGGGTTCTTGACTTCAACTGCTTCAGAGAACTCTTCTTCCAAGATTTCTGCCAGATCTTTCATGTCCATACTCCTATTATACTACGGGTTTACCTATATATACAGGGGCAGAGGGCTGTTTGCTTCAAAATGGGCCCCACTTTGCTGGCCGGCAGGCCTAAGAGTTTCCCGGCCAGCTACAGGAATAGCATTTTATGGTTAAGAACTAGAATCCTGGCAATTTGAACCGCATCACTACTTCGCCTGTTTCGCGGTCGATTTCTATTCTCTTGGAATCGTTTCCTGCTTGAAGAGGCTTTCCGCCGGCCATTATAGAGAGGGAGTTGAGGAAGTCCATACCCTGATTCAGAACTTTTTCCATCTGCTCATAATCGCCGGCTTGCTGGGATTGTTCCGAATCCTGTTCTTCTGAAAACTCTTCAGCGGCAATATCTATTTCCGTTTCCTGTTTTCTGAACACCTCCGGATTAAGATAATGCGGGGTTTGTTCGTCGAGTTCGGGACGTTCATAGGAGGCGGTTTTTGAAGTCTGAGTTTCGGTCAGGTTTTCCATTTCCTCTTCGTTAAACATGGAACGCACTCTATTGATAAACTTGTTTTTGCTTTCCCGGCTCAGGTCGACTTCGTCCCCCGTCCCCTCAAGCACCGCATCAAAAAGCTCCTGTTTTAAGTTGATTCCGGCGAACACTCGCTCCTCGATGGAGTTTTTGGTAATCAAGTTAATAACATTTATTGAATCACTTTTCTGGCCGATTCGATGCACCCGTCCGATACGCTGGTTGAGTTTAGCAGGGTTCCAGGGCAGTTCGAAGTTAATGAGGCAGTCGGTATTCTGTAAATTGAGTCCTACTCCTCCGGAATCGGTGGACAGGAAAACCATGCAATTGGGGTTTTCACGGAACTCGTCGATGAGCTGTTGCCGCTTTTCAACCGGGACCTTGCCGGTAAACTCCACAAAATCGATTTCGAGCTCTGATAACACCTTTCCAATAAGATAGGTCATTGTTGTCCATTCTGAAAATATAACCACCTTTCGCCGGTTCTCCAGAACAATATCCTTCAGTATCGACACCAGTTCAATCAGTTTAGGAGAGATATTGGTTTGTTTGTCAATGAGATAGGTGGAATCGCAGACCATACGCATTGCCAGCAAGGTTTTTTGCATCTGCTTTATATCCATGGGGGTAAGCACTTTTTTATTGATGAGACGGAAGAGTCCGGCCATGTAACCGCGGTGGATCTCTTCCTGTTCCTGGGAGAGATCGATGTAGTAGTTGTTTTCGACTTTCTCCGGCAGATTGTCTATGACCTCGGCCTTTTGTCTACGCAATAGCAGCGGAGCGATCTTTTCATGGACCGCTTCCAGATTGCGATACCCGAGCACTTTGTTTTTTCTGGTAGTGCTGAGGTTAAAATGATGAGCGGCGAAAGCCCATAGCGGGGTAAGTAGGGTCGGATCGGAGAACTGGACAATGCTATAAAGATCTTCAAGCTTATTCTCAAGGGGGGTCCCGGTAATTACCAGAGAATGTTCGTGGGGTATTGATTGCACTGCACGGTGGGTCTTAGTTTCGAAGTTCTTGATGCGTTGCGCTTCGTCGAGGATGATGAAATCCGGCCTCCAGTTAGATATTGTGAGAATATCCCGCAGTACCGCCTCATAGTTGGTAATTTTGAAGAGCACATCACTTTCGGTATACATCTTTTTTCTTTTTTGCCGGTTTCCGGAAATTATTACCGCAGATGCGTCGGTGAACTTTTCTATCTCCTGTTTCCATTGACTTTTAAGTGAAGAGGGCGCTATTATCAGCACCTTTCTGAAGCCGAAGATTTGTTGCTTCAGGAGGGCTGTACTGATTGCCTGCAGGGTTTTACCCAGCCCCATTTCATCGGCGATGATGGCCGCCTTTCTAAAAACAGCGAAGCGTACCCCCTCTTTTTGGTATGGGTAGAGGGATGCATTTAAAAATGAAAAATCGAGGGTATGTTTCTTCTCCAGCTTCCTCATTTCCTTTTGATACAGCAAATCCTCCATCCGGGTAAGGAGATAGTCGTCAAAGCGGAGCTCCTCATGAGAGTCGGAGTAGTGTGAGTAGAGTTCATACAGACCATTGATGCTCTCTCTGGTATACACCCCATTCTCATTGAAAAGTTTTTGAACTTGTTCGCGGACTTGCGGGTCCTCTATCCGCTCATAATAACAACAGGGTCTGTCGAGTCGCGAGTTCCATGTAAAATGTACAAAGGGAAATACTTCCTGTACCGCCTCTGCATCCCTTTGTAACTGGTTTACTGTAAAGATAAGGTGCTTACAGGTATCGAGATGGTTTGTCGCGAAATCCGGACAGGTGCAGTGGCCTTTCCCCTCTTCAAGATTATAAATCGTGACCGTGTACTCTTTGCCGCGGGTAGTGCGTACCCCGTGCCGGCCCTTGAGTGTGTCTCCTCTGACAAGACTAAGTTCCTCTTTCTTCGCCCTTGCTTTACGGCTTTCGAGGGCGGTGGTTTTAATTTCTTCCGGAGTTAAATACTCTTCTGGTATTTCTTCACCCGTTTGCAGTGCAGCAGCCCGCTTTTGGCGTTCCGCTATGTCGAGGTACGCGGCTACCACGTGCTTGCATCCAAAATGAGGGTAAGGGCATGTACACGCTGCTGAATCCTGCGAGGAATCTTCCAGTTGAACGGATACCTCATACTCGCCGTAACTGCCGTCAAAAGTATAAGAGTAACGCCCCATCTGCGGTTCTGCTTCACTCAGGGAATAGTTGCCCAAAGAAAAAATATTCTCGCCGCGTCTGTAGATTGGGTCGGTACGGGCAATGCTTTCTTTTATAAAACTGTGAGTTATGCGCTGCATCCATTTTCTCCGGTAAAAGTAAGCCTAGAGCCTACCCCCGTAACAATGAAATGTCAACTTGAGGCATACCGCTTCCAGCGTCTCTCACCGGCCCCGGAGCCCCGCCGGGGCGGATATGGGCGGACGGAGTTTTGAGGACCTGGCGGCTGGGCTGCTGACCGGGGCCCGAGGGAATTTTGCAGACCCGAGCGGCCGTCTATGGATTTGAATTTTTAATAAATCTATGTAGTCTTGAACCGGCCGGAGTGATATACTACTTTACTTGCATGGCCCTATTCAAAACCTTACCGGAGAACTTTTTCAGACCGCTGGCCTCGCCGCTGAAAGAACACTATGCCGCTTTACTGCTCATTTTTTATCGCCTGTTTCTCGAGTACCAGGGGAGCATCGAGAGGGTGCAGGTGGTGCGCGAGTTCGAGGACTATTTCCGCACGCATACGGTCGAAGCGGAGCTTGCCGATGATGCGGAGGATGCCGATACGGTAGATGCCGG
>JAASTM010000351.1 GCA_021767325.1 Spirochaetales bacterium | reverse complement strand
TAATCGGTTTTCTGACTCCGGCTTTGTCTTATGTTTTTTTCGGAGCAGCGTATATACTGATGGGCCACAAAGTGGTTTTTTCAGCCGTCAGGAACCTGTTTCACGGAAAGGTTTTTGATGAAAACTTCTTGATGACGATTGCCACCATCGGAGCAATAGTCATAGGTGAGATACCCGAGGCCGTGGGTGTCATGCTGTTTTACACGATTGGGGAATACTTTCAGTCTAAGGCTGTAGAGAAATCTCGCCGCTCCATCTCTGCACTGCTCGACCTGAGGCCGGCATTTGCGCGTAGAAGCACAGCCGAGGGGCCACAAGAGGTGGCTGCTGAGGAGATCGGTGTCGGCGAGCGGATTTTAGTGTATGCCGGTGAGCAGATTCCCCTGGATGGAACGGTTGCAGACGGCAGTTCGTACGTGGATACCTCCGCACTCACCGGCGAGTCGGTTCCCAAGTCTATAAAGCCGGGTGACAAAGTCCTGGGCGGATATGTGAATGGAGCCGGCACTTTAACGGTTACAGCCGAAAAGCCGGCCGACGAGTCGGCAGTGGCCCGAGTGCTCCACCTGGTTGAAGATGCTGCCGGCCGCAAGGCCCCGACCGAGAGGTTCATCTCCCGTTTTGCCAGATATTATACCCCGATAGTAGTTGTCCTGGCCGCATTGGTGGCATTTCTTCCCCCGGTGTTTCTTCCGGGACAAACATTGGCGGTGTGGGGGTACCGTGCACTCATTCTGCTGGTTATTTCTTGCCCCTGTGCTCTGGTAGTTTCGGTTCCTCTGGGATACTTTGGAGGGGTTGGTGCGGCGGCTAAGTCTGGTCTTTTAGTCAAAGGCGCTGAGTATCTCGACCGGCTTTTGAAAACCGAAACAATCGCTGTCGACAAGACCGGAACTATCACCAGAGGTAACTTTACAGTAACGGATATCGTACCGCGGAACGGATTCAGCAAGACCCAACTGATCAAATGGGCGGCCGCCGGAGAGTCCCAATCCGGGCATCCGGTGGCTGGTGCCATTCGGAGCGCAGCCTCACAGCAGTTCTCCGATCTTGACATAGATGCGTCAAATCATGCTGTTTCAGAGTACCGAGAGCACAAGGGCTACGGCGTGCTCTGTAAAGTGAATGGGTCGGATGTTGTCGTGGGCAGTGATCGTCTGATGCATCAACAGGAAATTCCGCACCGGGACTGCGATGTGCAGGGGACGGTGGTATATGTGGCGGTAGACGGTGAGTATTTGGGTTATATACTTATATCTGATGAAATAAAGGCAGAAGCTGTCGAGACCGTTCAGTATCTGAAAGAGCTCGGTGTAGAGAATATCGTTATGCTCACCGGGGACGATCAGTCGGCCGCCGCCCAGGTGGCTGTGGAGACCGGCATCGACAAGTACTACTCGCGACTGCTGCCCGAAGACAAACTGCGGCGGATCGAAATGCTGAAGAACAGGGCCAAAGAGCGGGAGTCTGTTATGTTCGTCGGTGACGGGATAAACGATGCCCCGGTTTTAACGGCAGCGGATGTGGGTGTTGCTATGGGAGGTATCGGGTCCGACGCTGCGGTCGAAGCGGCCGACATTGTGTTGATGAAAGATGATTTGCGAACACTGCCGATGGGCATTAAGATAGCCCGTTATACACGTAAAATTGTTATTCAGAACATAGTCGGAGCTCTGGGAGTGAAGATAGCAGTACTCGGTCTGGGAATCGCGGGCATGGCAAGCATGTGGGCAGCGGTTTTTGCCGATGTAGGGGTTGCACTGTTGGCCGTTGGGAACTCATTGCGGGTCATTGCCGCATTCCGGGGGGCGGCTGGCCGATAAGCCGCCACGCCGTCTGAGCCTATCCCATCATCTCGATTTGCAGATTATAGTAGGCGCCAATGAACCCGGCTGCCGACCAGGCCTGGTAGCGCTTGCCCATGGGGCGGCCGGTTTTGCCGTGCACCCACTCGTTGAACTCCCAGTCTGATTCGATGCCCTGTTTGTTTACCTGCGCCAGACGGTAGAGTTCCTGCTGGGCTAAATCGCGTAGCCCGAGCCGGCTGATGAACATGACCCAATAGGCACCAATGAAGGGCCAGACCCCTCCGTTATGGTAGTGATCGGGCAGATTGAGAAGGTTGACCGTATAATAGGGCCGCCACTGCGGATCGCCGGAGAGTACGGGGGGATACAGATTGACTACCGGAGCCGGTTCGTTGGCTCCGACACCCCACATAAAGTTGAAGGCCATTTTCGCCCGGTCCATACTCAGCACATTGAAGAGTGCGGCCAGTATGTTTCCGTAAACATCGCAGCGCCAGTCGAATCCGAAGGGAGTGATCTCGGCCAGGAGATAGTGGGTATCGCCGAGGGTGTACTGCTGCTCAGAGAACTTGCGGATGCTCTCGCTGTGAATCGACGGCCAGAACTTGCGGTTAATGGCTTCTTTGATACTCTGTGCCAGTCGGAGCCGGTAGCTCGAGAGGCTGAAGTCCCCCAGCAGTTCGGCGATGCGGCCGTGAGTAAGGTTGGCATAATACCAGAGCACCTCGTCGTACAGGACATTGTAGCTGCGGCCGAACAGATCCATCCAGTCACCGGCCTCAGGAACCTCTATCAGGGAATCGTAATTACTGTCGTGGGCTTCCAGCCAGTTCATCGCCATATTGATTTCATTCGACCAGATGCGCAGAAACTGATAGTCCCGGGTCTGCCGGATGTAGTGGTAAAAGGCGATCACCAGCCATAAACCGCTGTCGATGGAGGCGATTTCTCCTACACCGGAGTAGTCGGGCATTTGGCTGTCTATGCGTACATTACTGGGCACCTGGCCGCGCGGTGAGATGTGTTCGAGAAGGGTTGTCAGGGTTGCCCGTTGACACTCGCGGATATCCTCATCGTCTACCGAGAGTGACTGTATTACGGTTATCGCGCCGTCGCGTCCCCATATGCTGCGGTAATTCTCATCGGTCGATTTGAAGGTGTTGTCTGACAAACTGCAGGCTGAAAAGCCGAAGGGGGTGATGTTTTTGCGCAGTGCCTTGAGAGCTTCCTGGTAGGCGGTGTTGATGAACTCGATTTGATCATGCGAGAGGGCCTTGAACTCCTCCGATCTGACGAGGTTATGCAGCTGCGGGTCGAAGTTCTTATGGCTGAGCTCCTCACTGCTCACATCCTCGATCTGCGAGATGACACCGAAGTGCAGCAGTCCCTCGAGCACCCCGTCGGCAAACGGTTTGGTGGCCGAATAGGTGGGGCGTTCGATGGTTTCCAGAAATAGTTCGGGCTGGGCGTTTTCCACGATAATCCCTTTGATGTCCCGTATCTGAAACATTGAGTTATCGTTGCCGGTGTCACCGGCTACCAGGGTCTCCTGAGCCTCGATGTCGAGCCAGTGCAGCAGCCACTTGAGGGCGTTGCCTTTGTTGGCGTACTGCGGCAGAATATCCAGATCCCGGCTCGATGAGTAAATTACATTTACCGCGAGCCCCTCATCCTCCAGCGCCTTGCGAATCTCCTCGATCTTCTCCTGGGGGGCATCGTGTATGTACCAGCTCGACTTGAATTTGTTCTGATACTTTTTCGGCTGTTCTTCGATTTCGGAGAAAGAGTGCATTACATGCTGTACCAGTTCCCGGTCCCACCCGGTGTTGAGAGTGTCGGAAAATACTTTGATATACTCGCGATTCTTGTAGTCATATATGATCGTTCCGACTCCGCAGATGAGATAATCGGGGTCGGGCAGATAGCTGGCCTTCATGACCTCCAGGGTATGCGGCAGCAGCCGCCCCGAGTTGTAGACCAGGATCGGTGCCGGCTGGGGCTGCGAGGTTTCTCTTAGTTTATTCCAGGTGTGGTGGAAAGCCAGAGTAGCATCCGGCTTTCCCAGCAGTGTTCCGTCCAAATCGGATGAGAATAGTTTTATGTGTTCACTCATGTAGCAGCTCTTCT
>JAASTM010000350.1 GCA_021767325.1 Spirochaetales bacterium | reverse complement strand
GCCTCCCGAATAGAGGTGCGGCTCACATTCAGGTCTTCGGCCAGCTCACGCTCCGGGGGCAGTTTCTGGCCAGGCTTCAGTTCACCTTCACTTATCAGGTGCTGTATCTGCTTGACGATGCTCTCGTAGAGACGGATTTTTTTGACCGGCTCCAAAACTGTTTTATCCTGATTTTCAGAACTCATTTAATACCAACTTATCTAATTCAATTTCTTTACATTATAAACAAAAGCTGGGAAATTGGCAACTAAAAGGTTATATGGTGGTACCATTAGACTTTAAAAGTGCCAATATGAGATAACATGCGGCCCCGAGCAGGGTAACGTAGGTGTATCCCGCACCCATTGCAGTGATCATAGCCAGAACTCCCCCGCCAAGGGAGGTGAGGCTGTTGAAGCCGATCATCCAGGGGTAAAGAACTTTGCCGGAATCGAGGTCGGCCAGCGATCGTAACAGGAAGGGAAAGGGAATTCCCATAGGCAGAAACAGCGGACCTGTCAATGCGAGGGTAATGGCCAGTTTTAAGCCTGTACCGCTGTTTTCGAGTCGAATCAGCACCGGGCTCAGGAGCAGCGCGGCTCCAGCTGCCAATGCTATGATGATCACGGTTACTAGTGTAAATTGCCGCGGGGTTCTTATTTTTGCAGATATTAGGCTCCCAATACCGCTCGAGACGAGGATTACCGCCAGTACGATCGTCAAAGCCAGGGTCTGGTGGTGCCAGAATACGATAAACTTCTGCAAAATTCCGATCTCGACCAGCATATACCCGAATCCGATTGCTCCGAATGATAGCAGAGCGCGGAATGCCGCCGATTTCTCCATATTAACGGTTAAACCACGATTCTTATACATAAATAACAAAACGACGGCCAGTAGTAGAAGCAGAACCGTGCTGCCGACTGTCAGCAGCTCGGCGGGTAACCCTTTTTCCATTCTGTAGAAAAAAGGAGAATCGTCATCTACAGCGGAGATGTCCTCACTGTTCTTCTCAACGTATCCTTCCAGTGAAATTTCGCCCCGGGAGAGCGCGTATAGCAGCGGATTGAACTCGTTTTGTGCCACGCCGGGGATATAGTTGGTTGAACCGCGTACCGGAAAATTCTCGAGAATAGCCTCGAAACCCGCTATCTCGGGAGGAGTAAAAGGCTCGTTTTTCACGATGAGAGTCGGGTTGCGGTCGGTACCGATTGCCGCTATTCTCTGCATCGCCGCGCGAGAGGAGATTCCCCGCTTTTCGAATGCCGTAACTGCATTGGACACGAGCCGCAGAAGCTCGTTCGGATAGTGGGTAATAATAATGAGAGAACCACCTGCGGCCAGGGACTCCAGATAATCATCGAAGGCATTGTAGGTAAACAGATAGTTTTCACTGAGGGAATGGTTACTGAAGTTACGGGCACTCTTGATGATGGGCAGACCCATTAGAATCGTATTGTACTTTTTTTCAGAAGCGCGCAGAAAAGAGCGTCCTTCGTCCTCATATACGCGTACTTTTGGATGCTCATTGTATATACCGCCGCTATATTGCCTATAGCTGCGTACGATATCGATGAAATCGGGGTTAATCTCAACGGCGTCAATTTGTCGGTACCCCGCTAACAACAGAGTTACGACATCGATTCCTCCGCCGCTCCCGATAACCGCCGCCAGCTGTTTGTCCTTTTCGTCCGTAACCAGAAGCGGAATACCGCCCATGTACTGCAGCAGGAGGCTTTGTGCCAGTGCCCGGCTCACCCGGCCACCCTCCATTTTGACCATTTTCGTGCCGGCGGCTCCGTCTATGAACATGGTTTTGAAAAGCGGATTTTCAGTTTCGACCAGATCCACCCGTCCGAAGGCCGACCAGCGGGTTTCGGAGATGCGGGCATTCTCCGCGCCGTTGTTCAGCATTACCGTCATCTCTTTTTGCCATGTGCGGGTCGGCAGCAACCGGTCCTCAAACCCGCCCAGAAAACTGGATATGGCAAATGCGAGTATGCACACAGCGAGAATCGCGCTGCTGCGGGGAAGATGGTAGTATATGAAGTAAATTGCCAGTCCGGCGGAAGCCAGCAGCAGAGCGGCTAGGTCGAGCGCCAGCACCGCGCCCCCGGCATTGAGAGCCAGAAACGAGAGCAGAGATCCAAGTGATGCGCCGCCGAGGTCGGCGGCATAGAGTGCGGAGGCTCGGATTCCGGATTCCTGAAAAATGAGCACCTGAAATATACCGACGGCGAAGAATACCAGAAACGTGAATATAAGCGAAGGGATCAGCACCGTACCGAGACTGTTGACTATATAGAGGATCAGGAGCATGAGCGGCGGAAAGAGTACGATCGCTGCGGTGAGGATGTACCGCTTCCCGCTTTTCACAAAGTAAGTGAGTACTGCCCCGAAACCGATGCCGGCAACACTCAGAGATATGAGTATATACACATAGCTTTTCACAAACAGATATGAAAACAAGCGGGTGAGGGAAACTTCGAAGGCCAGCGAGGCCGCACTCAGGATAAACAGAGCTGCCAGCACAGTGCCCTTCTGAAACGCGGTAGTGATAGATTTTGGTCTATGGTATGACCAATTCATGGGTTATAGTAAGGCCACGAGCGGCTGCTGTCAAGCACAAATCAGAGCCCATTAGCTGAACTGTAGTTTTCAGCATTTACAACTAGATGATCTGAACAAGCGGGTCGATGCCGCGGTGAATGAATTCGTGACAGAAAAGGAGTCTCAGGACCGTAACTGAAACCGCCGGCCTGGCACTATATCTAGCAGGCTTTGAGTTTGCACCAAAAGTTTTCTAAGATTACCTATATAAAAGTTTTTAAAAGTTTTTCTTGACAGGGGAAGATGGCGGTGGTTTAATTAATATAAAGGTAATACCAAAAGACAAAATACCAATAGGAGTTAACTATGAGTGATTTTCGTAGTGTGAAAGGCAAAGTAGCGATCGTAACCGGATCTGCGAGAGGAATAGGTAAGGGAATCGCTGAGACTTTGGCCAGTGAGGGCGTTCATGTAGTCATGGCAGACTTACTTGAACTCGTTCACGATTCTCGTAAAGAGATTAGTGAAAAATATCCCGAAAGTAAAGGATTCTCCGTCGTCCTGGATGTATCCGATGAAAATGCAATCAAAGAACTGGTAGATCGAACTGTCAAAGAGTTCGGTAAACTCGACATTATGGCCAACAACGCTGGTATGCATGCACATTCCGGAAATGTATGGGAAACCGAAGAGAAGACCATAGACCGGGTAATGGCAGTTAACTTCAAAGGTATATTTTTCGGATGCAAGTACGCAGCCCGTCAGATGATCAAGCAGAAGAGCGGCACTATTGTGAATACCGGCTCCTTCTTCGGAAAGGTCGGCCATCCGGGTTCCGCAACCTACGGCGCCTCGAAAGGTGCGGTGCACACAATGACGCAATCTCTGGCATTGGAGCTGGCCGAGTACAATGTGAATGTCAATGCTCTGTGTCCGGGCCTGGCTGCTTCTGAAATGCACTGGGGATTTGTCGAAGCCGACGCCAAGGCTCTCGGAATTACCTTCGATGAAATGAAGGAAAAAGAACTCAGAGAGATTCCTCTGCACCGTTACGGCTATGGAAAGGATTTGGCCGGCGCTATTATGTGGCTGGCAACTCCATCCGGTGAATATATCACCGGCCAACTGATCAATGTAAACGGCGGGCTCGATTTTACCTAAGATTGTGCAGCAGGAGGAGGCCGGACGGTGTTCCGGTCTCCTTGTTTTTGAACTATGTGAACGCAGTAGCAGTTAAAAGGGAGAAGATCATGAATGCTGCATTAATTTTGAAAACTATAACCGGTAGGAGGGCTGTATATGCAGCAGGCTGAAGCAGTGGCGGATCAGGCTGTAAAGCGAACTCCACTCAAAAAACGTATCACCGTAGCGGCAGAGAAGCACGGACTGATAATAGCTTTTTTTAT
>JAASTM010000349.1 GCA_021767325.1 Spirochaetales bacterium | reverse complement strand
ACGTACAACCCGGTGATGAAACCGGCATTGCCGGCGGTGGTGTAGACAATTCCGACCTGCTGAAAAGAGGCGCCGAGGAACAACGCCAGTCCGGCCAGCACGCCGTACAGCAGCAGCTTCAGCCGGCCGGCCTCGGGCTCTCGGGCCGGATCGGCATCACCGGAATCGGAATCAGCCCCGGTCGGGCGAATGAACAGAAACGGAACCAGGGACAGCCCGCCCAGTAGAAAGCGCACTCCGTTGAAGGTGAACGGCCCGACGTACTCCATCCCTATGCGCTGGGCGACGAAGGCGAAGCCCCACACAGCGGCGGTAATCAGCATGAAAAAATCGGCTCGTATTGCTCGGGAGTCCATCAGATGAGACTCTCCAGTTCCACGCCCTCGTCTATCAGGCTCCGGGCCTTATCCAGCATGGCAGCGGTAGCGGTTGCGCCAACCCGGGTTACACCGAGGGCCTTTACCCGCAGCAGATCCTCGAGGCTGCGGATACCGCCGGCCGCTTTCACCTGCACGCCGGGTTTGGCATGTTGCAGCATCAGCTTCAGGTCGGCGATTGTCGCCCCGTCGTAGGCGTACATCCCGTTCTCCCGCTTGGTAAAGCCGTAGCCGGTGGAGGTCTTGATAAAGGCGACTCCCACCTGGCTGCAGATTTCGCAGAGGCGCACAATCTGCTCGTCCTGCAAAAAGTCGTTTTCGAATATCACCTTTAGGATCGCGCCCCCGTCGACGACAGTTCGGTTCAGCAGTTCGACTTCCTGCCGCAGGTAGTCCCACTCTCCGCTCAGGGCTTTGCCGATATTGATCACTACATCCACTTCGGCGGCGCCGTCCTCAACCGCCCGCCGGGCTTCCGCGGCCTTCACCTCCGGGGCACTGTTGCCGTGCGGAAAACCGCAGACCGTACCAACCAGAACCTCACTGCCGGCCAGCAGTTCAGCCGCCGTATTCACCGCATATGGTTTAATACACACCGAAGCGGTGTTGTAACGGACCGCCAACTCGCAGCCCGCCCGCAAATCCTCATCGGTCATGGTCGGATGCAGCAACGAATGATCGATCATTTTGGCCAGTTCGTGTACCGTTGTTGACATATTTTACTCCTAATCTTGATACAGCATAAATCCGAGCATATCCTCCTCGGCGGTCTCACGGGTAAAACGCCGCAGTTCCTCCTCCGGCAGTTCGACGAACTCACCGAAGGTGGTGCTGGCATCACTATCCACATCGGCGGTATGCTGGACATAGGTGGTCTGATAAAAGGACAACTTTTTATCCTGGTGAATCCCCATTTCTAACAGCCGTCGGGCTGCTTTCTGCATCAATTTTAATTTATTTATTAAATCCTCATCAGATACAATACTCCACACCCCGAAGAAAATGGGCTGGTTGTGGTTGTTCATATCCCCGATGAACTCCCCGCGCACCAGCTGTTCCCTCTCTTTTCCCAAATACGGAGCAAAGTCGAGGTGTTCGGCCAGCTTGCGGTCCGTGGCCAGAAAGTTCCCATTTTCCGGGTCCAGGGTAAAGATCATCACGTTTTCGATAGCCTGCCCGTAGCTCTTGAAGAGGGCCCCTTTGAACTTATCGATATCAACCCTCTCCCACAGATGGTCGAGGCGGCGTCTGATGTCCAGCGTGGTTTCCAGAAACATATGTTTCAGCTGCTGGTTATCACAGCGGAAGTTCTCAAACTCCGCCTCGAGCTTCCGACGACTGAGCTTTCCCATAAAATAGGAGAGCACTACCCGGTAGATCGAGCGTATGTTGTGATACTTACTGAACTGGAGAATCAGATCGAAAAGAAAGATTTCGATCTTACGCAGCTGCCAAATATAGGCTATCACCTCGGTACGGGAGGTAGAGGCGCCGATCGTATAATTTTCGGAAAGCCGTTTGAACTCATTGAACCGGCGTTCGAGCTTTACATACCACTTGTCCACGCCTTTCACCGGTTTCTGGAAGCGTAGGGTCCAGGTGGTTCCCTCGTTCGGAACGCTTTCTATGTGGATGTTCTCCGGTCCGAAGGTCGAATATATCTGTATGCTGCCGAGGCCCTCACCTTCACGGCGATTTTTGGTGGTGTTGCCTACAAAAGCCGGGTAGCCGTGCTCATCTTCCGCCAACATGTCGGCCGACATGCCCACGCCGTTGTCGGCTATCCGCAACACCACCGCCTCACCTTCATCGGTCATCTCGATTTCTATCAAGCCCTTGCGGCCGGCTTCGCTAATCGCCTCGAGGGCGTTCGACACGATATTGACCAGGGCGCGCCCGAAATTGACATAGTAGCCCAGGACAATCGGCGAAGCGGTATCCAGGGCCAGATTCAGGCGGCAGCGCAGAGAGGAGGCTTCGATGTAGGGAACAATCCGCTCGAGCAGCAGGTCTTTCAAATTCACCTCATGGATACTGCTCATAGTGTCGCGAAAGGCATTTAGGATATTGATGAGGGTGGTGGTTTCGCGGTTGATATCCTCGATGATCTTTCCGCAGTTTTCAATAGTAAGCATATCCACCATACTCGAGAGCAGGCGGATGGTCTTGCGGGCATCATGGCGGGTTTTTCCGATTTCCTCGTTCAGATAGAGCTGACTGCCGCCGTACCCGCTGCTTCCCATGCCAATCTCATCGCGGCTGGCAAACAGATGATAGTAGACCAGATTGCGGTAGACCGTCGTCTGACCGAGATTGAAGCCTTTATTCTGAAAAAACTCTAAGGTATCGGTCTGCTTTTCCCACAGGTAGAGATAAACCGTCGAGTCTTCCGGAATATTCTGAGCGAGATGCTCAATAAACAGAGTTCCGATTCCCCGGCCCCGGCCGAAAGGGCTGGTTACCAGCTTGTAGATGTTGAAGTTGAGCCTGTCCTTATCCGCATACACCAGCAGATAGCCGAGGATTTCCCCCTCCTCTATCCACACATAACTGTGAGAATAGTCCTTCTCGATTTTGCTGTCCTTGATGTAGGGAGAAGGGATAATAAATGTGTCGATATGCAGCAGCGGGTTGCGCTGGATTCGCTTTTCCAATTCCGGGGTCAATAACTGAATGGCATTGGCCTGATCGGTACTCATACTCCCCAGTATAACAGCAAATCCTGCGCCCTTCTATGCCGCTGGCCGCAACGCATAGCCTTAACGGGAATAGAACTCCACTACCAGCTGCACATCCGAGAGTTCGGGGAGTTCCGCCCGCGGGGGAACATCCTTGACGAGGGCCTGCAACTGGTCAGGGTCAGTCTCTATCCAGCCGGCTGAGGGGGCTGTGGATGCCTCGAGAGCGGCCCGCCCGATGGCCTGCACTCCCTTTTTCGGCCTTAGCGCAATCCTGTCGCCCGGCTTCACCTGAAAGGAAGGAATATTAGTGGTCCTCCCGTTCACTATGATGTGCCTATGGCTCACCAGCTGCCGGGCCTGGGCGCGGGTTGCGGCGAAGCCGGCCTTGAACACTACACTGTCCAGGCGCATCTCCAGCATGCGCAGCAGGTTGTTCCCGGTAATGCCCTTCTGCCGATGGGCCTCTTCATAGAGACGCTGCAGCTGCCGGGCAGTGAGACCGTAGGAGAACATGAGCTTCTGCTTCTCACCCAACTGTTTTCTATATTCACTGATCCTCTCGCGGTAACGCTTACCCCGCTCTTTGCCGGGGGCGTTGGGCTTGCGCTGCAGCAGACGGTCATATTTCGGATTTGCGAACAGGTTCACTCCGAAGCGCCTCACCAGTTTACCTTTTTTATCACCATACAAAGACATTACACACTCCTATTAATACATTACTAATTTAGTAATATTTATAGGCGGATTTGTCAATACCAATCTAACCCTACCTACCACCCTCCCGCTGCCGCACTGTTCATTCCCGGCTCGATATGTTATTATAGCAGCCGTGCAGAACGCACATATCGATACAAAGGAACTACATGAAATTTACAGAATTCAATT
>JAASTM010000348.1 GCA_021767325.1 Spirochaetales bacterium | reverse complement strand
TGTTGAATCCGTCGGGGTTTCCCTGTTCGTTTATGAATTCAAAGGGGGGATAGCTCCAGTCTCCCCGGACCAGGATAGTTTCGGAGGTACTCCGAACCGGCTCCAAGTGTTGTTCCTGCGGCAAAAACACATCGCTTCTGTTGGGAGGGTTGATACGAGGAGCAATCAGTAGACCCAGTAATACAACTATTGTCACTACCAGCACCGCCAGTGTGACCTTCATGCCTGAAAATCGAGCCATACCTGAATTATAATAGAAAAAAGAAATTTTTCATCAGCTCTGCACAAAAAAAAAAGGCCGCCCCGGAGCGTGTGCCCCGCGGCGGCGATGATTCTAAAGACTCAAATAAGCCGATTAGCCTTTGTACTCACCCGGTTTGATGACGTTACCGTACTTGCTCTGGGCGGCTTTGATCATATCGATCGCAGCATCCCATTTGTCGTACAGTTCTTGGGGAGTGTGGGAATCCATTTTCTTGTAGAACTCTTTGGTTCTCTCGAGTTTTTCGATCCACTTGTCGCAACGGAAGCTGAACTGGTGTTCATAAGTGGCCTGGTCATAGTCCTCGCCCATGTACTTTTTGTACAGCTTGGAGATGTCCTCATAGGTCGGGATAATACCGGTCGGGGTCTCATACCCGTCGAGTTCGCCGTGAACCCGCTTCTCCGCCCAGTGCAGCCATACCTTTTTGGCGGTCTTGGGGTTGATGAACTTGCCATCCTCACCCTTCAGGAAGTAGTTGGTAGAATAAACCTTCGGCACTTCCTTCATACCGTCCACGAACTTGATATTGTTCATGGTGTATTCACCCAAGGGGTAAGAGACGAAGTCGAGGTTGGCCATTGGACTGGCTTTGCGGACACCTTCGGCACCGAGAGTCGCAGAAGTGGTTTCGGATTCGAGAGTAGAGGCCTTCAGTACAATGCCCTCTTCCCAGTTGCGGGATTCTTCGACCGGAACGGTGGTGTCGCTGTCACGTCCGCCGTACAGAACCCCCTGTACCTTGACGCCGCGCTTGTCCTCGAAACCCTTTTTATCGAAGTTGTCGAGGTAGTCCAGGCGCATAGTGTACCGGGAATTACTATGAGCGATTTGAATCTCCTTGCCCTGAGAGTCTTTCTTCCCTTCGTACCAGCCGGGACCGGAGTGGTTGTCACCCTCTTTCGGAGTCTCCATGCCCATGCCGATCCAATACGGATTGTTGTCAGGGCCGCGTAGTACGTTGGAGAAAATCAGTTCCTGGGGTATCAGCAGGTTCTTGAAGATAACCGGGTCGTCCTCGGCATTCACCTCTTTGATAATACCGAAAATTCCCTGCTCTACGTTTACCGCCCGGAACTCGCCGTCGATGTTGCGGAAATACGCAATATCGTCGCCGACTACCTGTTCGCCAGGTATCATTGCGGTGGATGTCTTACCACAGGCTGAAGGAAATGCACCGGCAAAATAAGTTTTACGGTCCACATCGTTATCGGCGGCAGCCATCAGGAACATGTGCTCACAGAGCCAGCCTTCCTGACCGGACTGGTTGATAGCCAGACGCATCGAGTGCTTCTTAAGTCCGACTGAGTTACCGGCATACTGAGCGTTCATCGAATACACGATATTGTTCTGGGTGTCCATGTAAATCCGGCGCTTATCCAGGTTTACGGAACAGCCGCGTTCATCGAGCTGCCCGGCGGAGTGGATGAAACGGTAGATGTCGTCCTTCTCTTCCTGGCTCTTCATGGCTTTGAAGTGCTCGTATGCATTGCGGTAGAGGATCTGCTCCGAGTGCAGAACGTACCATGAATCGGTAAACTGTACACATGGACGGGTAAACTCGGAGAAGGTGGGCCCTTCAGCAAAAAACTTTACAACCGCATCCTTGCCTTCCATAATGTTTTCGGCAATTCCGAGAATCTCGGCCAGCCCTTCTTCATACTCAACACTGTTCAGGGACTTCATGCGGTCCAGGTTTTCCTTGTACACCATGAACTTGGTATTAGCCTTGTCACGAGCCTGGTCGCCGTATCCATCCCAGTGGATAGTTTGACCTTCTTTTGCCAGTTTGTGCTCCTCACCCTTCTCAATTGCCATCTTGCGGACGTAGTTTTCATCCGCTTCGCTGTCATCACATACGTAGATGGATTTGGGGTTGCAGTGCTTGGCGAAATACCCTACATGGTCGTAGACCTTCTGGTTTTCGAGGGCCATGAGCTTCTTATAGCTCTCTTCGCTCATCTTGGCCTTTAAAACATCATCGTACTTCAGATCCATACACCTCTCCTTGCTATTTTATCTTTGTTCAAATATTGGTTTGAGCCATAGTACCTGCTATAAAGCATTTATTGCAACACCATGCACCGCCCGCAGCGAGTATTGACGGGTAGAATTTCCGGAATTACACTTGTGAGCATGAATATTGCAGTATGGCTGCAAAGCCCCGCCTCCGCCTGCTGGACAATCACGGCCCGGCAAATCGAATATATGCAGAGCCGCATTCCCTCCGCGAGAGTGCTGCACGCCGAAACCCCGGAGGAGTTCGTACGCATTCTGCCCCGGGCAGAGACGGCCGTAGCCTGGTTTTTTGAACAGGAGTGGGTAGAAGCGGCCGGCCAGCTGCGCTACCTGGTTACCCCCGCCGCCGGCCTGGACTATTTCGCAGCTGAGTTGCCGCCGCATATCGAAGTAAAAAACTCCCGTTTCCACGGGCGGATCATCAGCGAGTCGGTGATCGGCATGCTGCTGGATCACAACCGCAGGATAACCGAGAGCGCAGTCCGGATGCGCAGTGAGGAGTGGCCGCGCGCGGCCATCGCCGGCCGGGCAAAGCGGCTGCAGGGCAGCCACATAGTCATTCTGGGCTTCGGCCGCATCGGCCAATGGATCGCCCGGCGGGCTAAACTGTTCGGCTGCCGGATTACCGGAATAAAACGGAACCCGGAGATACCCCGGCCGAATTTCTTTGCCCGGGAGGACCGGATTGAAGGACTGGAAGGGATGCACGGCATTCTGCCGAGCGCTGACCACCTGGTACTGGCGCTGCCCCGCTCGAGTGAGACCGACCGGATTATCGGCCGGGCTGAACTGGAAACCCTGCCGGCACATGCGGTGCTGTATAACGTTGGAAGGGGTAATGCAATCGACCATGCGGCGCTGGCAGATGCGCTGCGCTCGCAGCAGATCGAGGCGGCCTACCTGGATGTGTTCGAAATGGAACCACTGCCGATGAGCTCGCCGCTGCGCCACATCGGCAACTGTTACCTGATGCCGCATGTCAGCGCGGCGGCGCCTGATTTCTTAGATTTGTTTATTGACGAATTCTCTGCACGCTACCGCAAGTGGCACGCCGAATAGTATATCAGGACGAGAGCTGAGTCAGCTGAGTGTTTGAACGGGTCAGCTTATGGGCCAACAGTTTGGAGAGAAAAATCCCGTAATGGGGATAATTTTTCATTGCCTGCACGAAGGATTTGCGCGATACCCGGACCAGCTTGCCGGTTTTGTCGGCGGTGACCGTGGCGCTGCGGCGGTTGTTGAGGAGGAACGACATTTCGCCCATGAACACATCGGCCGGGGAGAGCTCACCCACTGTTCTGCCTTTGTGGGTAACCACGAAGTGGCCGCTGGAGATGTAATAAAGGAAATCGCCCTTCTCACCCTCCCTGAATACGATGTCGCCCGATTTGGTGAACAGCACATCCTCGCCGGCGAAGCCTTCGGGGGTGCCGCGCTCCGAGTACTCGGGGTGCTGAAAGGTCAGCTGCACCTGGTTCCCCTTGTCGTTGTAAGAGATCTCGGCCCCTGAGAACTCGGCCATTTTGATGCCCCGGCCGTGGGGGCGCATGTGGTCCTGTCCTTCGATCTGCTTGCGGACTTTGCTCACATCGAAGCCTTTTCCCTGGTCGCGGATGATAAATGCGGAGTAATCGCGGTGACTCTCCCACTCGAAGTGTACCC
>JAASTM010000347.1 GCA_021767325.1 Spirochaetales bacterium | reverse complement strand
TCTCTATCTGCCGAACAAGCTCTTCTGTTCCAAAGGTTCCTTTCCCGGCGGCACACCATACGTTTATTCCTTTTGTGTTGAGAATGAGCAGCCATGCATTCCGACTCTCGAGCTTTTTTCGCAACTGATCAAAGGTGAGTCTGAAGTTGGCCGAAACGATTACAGGGTCTTCCGGGCTCGGCGAACCGAATGCATAGAGCCCGGGGGGCACGGTCATATTCATTCTCCTGATCCCGAAGCGGAAAAATATTCTCTTCAGTGTATCACCGACTCCAATTTTACTGTCCACTCTGGGAATACGGTTCTCTGCAGTTGAAACATCCCCGCAACATGATGAACTACAACAGCATCTACTCATCTGCTATTACCTCTTCAACGCTACAGCATTTTCTCTTTGAATTGGAGCTCGACAGCTGCGAGAATGCCTGAAATAATTCTTTGAAGTCTTCGAGAAGGCGTTCTCGCACCTCATCTGTAAGTACCTCTAAGATTGGCGCATAGTACTGATCGCATTCCTCATTCAGCCGATCAACAAACTTCCTCCCGCTTTCGGTCAGCATGACGCTTTGATATCTCCTGTCATGGGAGGATTCCTTTCTTTCCAACATCGCCAGTCGAACCAGTCTATCCAGGGTACGCGATAGGGTGCTTTTATCGAGACCAAGATATTCCCTGAGCTCTGATGGTGAGAGTTCTTTTTCCTCCTCCACTTTCAATAGAATGTGGCACTGAGTGGGAGTTACTCCGCAACAGACAGAGTTCTCTTTTACGTTGGACGAGATGAATCGTTCGAGGTACCTGAGTGCTCTACGGAACTCCCGCGTTTCTGATGTTTTATTGCTGTGCATAGCTAGTAGCATGCACTATATAGTTGCATATGTCAACAGTTAAGCTATCCATGGCCCGGTGGATAGACGGGTAGGAGAGACGCGATGAGAGCATACGAAATGAATAGCGATTTATATAGAGCCCGGCAAAAAACTCACTCCCGGTCAAATAGCTCAGAAGCTCTCCACAATTTCTCAGGCGGGGCTGTACCGTCACCTCAAGCGACTGGAGGAGGGGGGCCTGATTGAAGTAGTGGAGACCCACAAGGTGCGGGGAACTCTTGAGAAGGTATATACCTGCTCCTCACCGGAGAAAGCCCATTTCTCGGAGGAGGATGTCCGGGATATGAGCCCGGATATGCAGCACAACTTATTCACAGCATTTATTGCCAACCTGTACAACCAATTCCTGCGAGTACACCGTGTCGCTGAAGAGACCCCGGAGGTTTTCGGCAGGGTTGGGTATCAAATTTTGCCGTTGGATATAAAACCTGAGGAGTTCCATTCGTTTCAAAAAGATCTCTCCGCTTTGTTAGAGCAGTACAATTCAACCGATGCTGACTCTGCCGGCGAGTGTTATTATCTATCTCTCACTCTATTTCCGGAGGTTTCTCATGGCTATGAATATTAATGTTCATGAGATGATCGTTCTGTTTATACTCGGAGTCATTGGCTCTGCAGCAATTCTGCCATATTCAGCTGCGTTGCAGAGTCAAATGAACTTATCTTTAAAACTCATCCTTCTGTCACTTATCCAAGGCGTGGTGATAACAGCGATTGCGGTTTTTGTTGGGATGCTGGCCTCTAAAAACTTAGGTTTACAGGTGACCTCACCGTTTAAGACACTTCCGCTGGCCATAGCCTTAGGGATTGCTGCCGGTGTGATAATCATTGCATTGGAGCTGCTGGTATTTCAACCGCAGCTGCCCGAGGCATTTACGCGTGCAGCCGCTGACGGCCGAGCTGCTCCGGATATTGCCATTTGGAAGCGCCTGCTGGCATCGCTCTACGGGGGAATTAGTGAAGAGCTGCTCATGCGATTTTTCCTGCTTTCGGGTGTGCTGTGGCTCGTTACGAAAGTCTGGAGCGGCCCGCAGGGACAAGCCGGTCAGACTGCATTCTGGCTTGTGAATATTGCCATTGCCCTGCTCTTCGGCTTGGGCCATCTACCAGCCGTGCTGCAGATGGTGGAAAAAATAACGCCCATACTTCTGACCCGGACTCTCGTTTTGAATGGAATTGCCGGCATCATTTTCGGATGGCTGTACTGGAAATACGGCTTGGCGGCGGCCATGGTATCACACTTTTCCGCCGATATTGTACTACATGTAATTTCACCAGTAGTCACGCACTATCTGAAAAACGGTGGCGGTGAAGCGGGCTAAATGCTTACTCGTGTCTCTTCTGTGAATAATAGAGCCCGTCCTTTTGCTTAAGTTTGAGCTATGAATCGGGATTGGTATCGAAGAATTTTGCGAGGCGTAAAGATGTGGAAGGAGAAATGCCTCTACGACCGTGAACGATTTCATTCACCCGGATATTGAGATTCTCTATGTGTAGGTATACGCATCATTTCCTCCAGGAGAACTACCGAATCCAACTGATCAAGCTTCCTCCCGGTGATACGCCACAGTGCGGTAGGCAGAATCTTTCGCGCTCGCATTGAGTTCCTGCTGTTATAAATATCTTCTGTGGCCTTGTTCCGAAACGACTTTCCACGGGTTATTAGAGCTTGGATCGCATGCTATTAGAAAAGGGATTACAAAAATGATTTGTTGATTGCCCTATGCGGTCAGTTGTACCAATTCAAAGAGATTTTGCAGAGGCAGGAGCTCTGTTAAAACTGTTCTAAAGTGATGTGAGTTTAGTGTGCGCAAAAAGCAGCCGGTACACCGGCGGCCTGCTCAATTCACTACCATTAAAACAATTGATTTTTTCCGGACGCTTCGGCATTTTGTTCTGCAAACATACACGGGGGGGTAGTTTGCTTTTTAAGCAAAGAGGAGGTATAATTTGTGAAGCGTCTCACCCCTTTATCTTCCCTACGTTTCTTTCTTCATGCTTATCATCTTCATTTATTCCATGTACCGGCTGGAAGCCGGAACAAGTGGAGGTGTCTCATGGAACGTAACCAATCTTTTTGGATGCTGTTTCTTACCGCAGTCTTTACACTCATCATCTTCGGCTGCGGAGAGGAGAGGGACCCGCGGCAGGATATGCGTCTCTATCGTATGGAGGAGCGCGGTCCTCGTCTTATCGCAGAGGCTGCAACTGTAGAAGAACAGGCTGATCAAAGCGGTACGGAGGGATCCGGCCGTGCGGACGGCAGCCCAGGTAGTAAGACAGATATCGAAACGCCCGGGCCCGAACACTTCTATTTTCAGCGCGACATCGTCTTCGTCGAGACTGAGGAGAGTGAATTACGGCTTTCCCTCGCGCTCCCTGCACAGGGCAAGGGCCCCTTTCCCGTAATCATCTTTTTTCCTGTCCATGTCTGGAAGCTTCCCGCACGGAATTTCTTCGAGCTGGACATGATGAATGCTGCCTGCAGGGGCTATGCGGCGGCCTCCTTCGAGTGCCGACAGTGCGTAATGGATGAGTCGGGAGTCAATAGGCACGGATTTCCCGCTCAGCTCTATGATGCGAAGGCGGCCGTACGCTGGTTTCGAGCCAATGCGGAGCGCTACGGCTTCGACGCCGGGCACATCGGTGCGGTGGGCTATTTTTCGGGCGCTCACCTCGCCCTTTTGACGGCATTCACCAGTGGGATCGAGAAGTATGAGGGATCACTCGGAAATACAGAACACTCGAGTGCACTGCAGTCCGTGGTCAACTTCCTGGGTCCAGTAGAACTCGATCTCCTCTATCAGGAGTCAATGAGACACAACACAATTCACAACCTCATGGGCGGCGGCCCCGATGAGTTTCCGAAGAAGTATCTCGAAGCCGCTCCACTACACTACGTCGGTGCCGAATCACCACCGGTGTACAGCGTGTACGGCGAGCTCAATCAATCCTTAACCCCGAAACATGGAGAGCTTCTCGACCGTAGGATGAAGGATGCCGGCGTATCCCACAACCTGGTCATAAAGCTAGGAGAGGGGTGGGGCGTAATGCC
>JAASTM010000346.1 GCA_021767325.1 Spirochaetales bacterium | reverse complement strand
TATGCAAACCGTCGCGCACATTCCCGTTTACATTATCCAGATCGATTCGGGCCGTGCGGGTGAAATAGTCGTACGCCAGATCGTCATAGCCCACCTCGGCGGCAATGACGCTTTGCACACAGGGCGAGAGCGATGAGTCTCCAGTGGTCAGCCGGTCGTAGTAGTCGAAATCGCGCTTCTTCTCGGCCAGTGAGAAGCGGTGCCCCTGCAGGAGCAGAGCCAGCACCAGATCGGCCTGTTTCAGGATCTGATGCCGGTAAATTACCAGGGGATGATAGTGCAGCAGCAGCGGCCGCTTGTCCTCCGGAATGTTTTCGATAGGCCATACCTTCTTATTCAAAAAGCTGTCATCCTGCGGGTGCACCCCAAGATCCTGGTCATACGGAAGAAACATGGCCTCGGCGGCCGCGCGCCAGTCATCGAGTTCCTCATTTTTCAGGGAGGTTCGGTAGACAACCTGTTCGTAGGCCGCCGCATCCCTCTGCTTCAGCATCTCTATAGCTTCGAGTGCGTACTCCAGATTATCCTTGGCCATGACGTTGGTATAGTAGTTGTTGTTGACCAGTGCAGTGTATTCATCCGGACCGGTCACCCCGTTGATGCAAAAACGACCGCCCTGATGCGGGATATATTCTCCGAGATCCGCCCACAGCCGGGCAGTCTCTATGAGAATTTCCACTGCCCGTGACAGAAACTCATCATTTCCACTGATCTGCAGATACTTTTTGATCCCGTAGGCTATGTCTGCATCGATATGATATTGAGCGGTTCCGGCCGGATAGTATGATGAGGCCTCGTGTCCATTTATCGTCCGCCATGGAAACAGAGCCCCCCTCTGACTCAGCTCCAACGCGCGAGAGCGGGCAGTCTGCAGGATGCTGTATCTGTACTCCAGGAGCGACTTGGCAATCTCCGGCTGGGTGTAAGTGAACAATGGCAGAACATATATCTCGGTATCCCAGAAGAAGTGCCCCTCATAGCCTTCGCCGGTGAGCCCTTTGGCAGGAATACTGGTAGTTCCGTTACGGCCGACCGACTGCAGCAGATGGAAGAGATTGAAGCGGATCCCCTGCTGCAGGGCCACATCCCCGTCGATTATCACATCGGAGTGCTCCCAAAAATTGCTCAGGTAATCGAATTGCTCCTTTGCCAGCACATCGAAACCGTCGCTGCGCGCCTTTTCGAGCTCCTGCCGCATAATTTGGATATTGCGGGCCTCTTCAGAAATACCGCGGTATGAGTATGAGAGGAACTTGTCACAGCTAAAGCTGTCACCGCTGCTAAGCTCAGTGGAGAGCTTAATACCTACCTCACCGTGATTTGCATAGGGCTCAGGCCCCCCGTCGCTCAGTTCGGAGCATCTGTGCATCACCCCGCAGGCCAGAGTCAGGTTGGACTGTCCCGTGCGGGCAGTTAGTTCACCCTTCTCGGCGGTGGCCGTACCCTCGTTGTACACCAGGGCATTCTTGTCGAGATGGGCGCCTACCCGCGGGTCGTCTTCGGCGGCCAGGTTGCTTACATTTCCGTCGAGAGTGCTGGTGAAATGGAGAGTTCCGCTGCCCTGGGTAAGCGTCACAGTATAGCGGATGACGGCGATATGCCGCCGTTCGAACGCTACCAGCCGCTGGCTGACAATATTCAGTATTTTCTCTTTGGGAGACTCCCACACTATCTCACGCGTGAGGATGCCCTCCCTGAGATCAATCGTGCGGTTGTAGGAGTGAATCCGCCCGGTTTCCAGATCGAACTTTTCGTCGTCGATCCAGATTTCGATTTTCCGGCCATCCGCCACATTCAAGATGGTTTGCCCGTGTTCGGGAAAACCGTAGGCTTTCTCTCCGTAGATGATTGGCCGCGACTCATAGAACCCGTTTAGATAGGTTCCCCGGCACCAGGAGTAGTTCATCTCCTCCATAGTGCCCCGAATCCCCAAATACCCGTTGGCTAACGCGAAAATCGATTCATTGCCCGGCATAGACTCCGGTATTGGTTCCGATTCGATGATCTTCCATGGATCATGCGGATATACCTGCATTGTACTCATACCCCGATTCTCCTTATGCACACGTTTGCATTATAATCAGTCTAAATATGCAGTCTTATCTTGTCAAGAAAAAGCTGTTTATTCCGGCAAATCAATTTTTCCCTTGGGCAGCCGTCGGTCGAAGGCCCCGGCCCGAGAGAAGCCGTAAATGCCAATTAGCACAATTATCGCTCCAACCGCATTCAGCTGACTCGGTACCTCGCTGAACAGGAAGTAGGCCATTACGCCGGCAGCCACCGGTTCAATCAGTACCGTCACCGACAGGAATGTGGACGACACATACTTGAGGGCCCAGCTGTAAATGCTGTGCCCGAGAATCGTGCATATAAAGGCCAGTGCAAAGAAGAGAAGGAACTCGCGCAGGGGATACGGATACAGGCGAATACCGGCTGCCAGGTTCATCATTAGCAGGCTCAAGGCGCTGACTCCATACACGATGAGGGTATATTTTGCCACTCCCAAGGAACGCCGTACCATCCGGCCGATTACCATGTAGCCGCCGATGGACAACGCCCCCGCCACTGCCAGAAAATCGCCCAGCAGTACATTGCTCCCGCGGCCCACATCCCCCCACGAGAGAATACTGCTGCCGACCACCGTCACCAGGACGAAGGGCAGCTCGAGCTTAGAACCGCTCTCTTTTAGAAAGAATCGGCTGAGCAGAAACACCATTATCGGGTGGGTATTGACCAGCAGCACCGAGCTGGCAACACTCGTAAATTGGAGGGAGGAGACCCAGGTAGCAAAATGTATTCCGAGAAACAGGCCGCTGAGCAGTGAAAGCAACAGATCCCGCCGGCTCATCTTATTCTCCCCGGGCTCTGCAGCGCCTCTGCGCCGCTTGTGATAGATCGAGTACGGCAGCACCAGCAGAAATGCGAGCAGCATGCGATAAAAGGCAATTATCAGCGCAGGTGCGTTGGACCAGCGGATAAAAATAGCCGAAAAAGAGGCGAATATCACAGCAACCGGCAGCACAATCCGGCTCAGAGCAGGGGCATCCTTCATCTTGACCTTGCAAACCTCCGGGGTATAGGCTATCAGCAAATCAACAAGGGGAAAAGAGAAATGCCGCAAAATAAAAACAAAAGCCATCCCTTTCTTACACCGTTTCCGGTGGTCTGTGCACACCGCGGTGATTCAGCCCACCACCCGGAGAATACCCTGCCGGCCTTCAAGTCGGCGGCCGAGCTGGGGGTAGACTGCATTGAATCGGATGTACACCTGACTGCAGACGACCAGTGCGTCTTGTGGCACGACAGTACTGTCGACCGCATGACCAGCGGTACGGGTAATATCAGCGACTACACCCTGGCGGAACTGAAGCAGCTGGACGCAGCCTACTCCTTCACCCTCCCCGGGGAGGAGGGCTATCCCTTCCGGGGACGTGGAATTACCATTCCGAGTCTGGCCGAGACCCTGGACGCACTGCCGCATATGCGCTTCAATCTCGATCTCAAAGGAACCTCCCTGCGTCTGGCTGAAAAATTCGTGGAAGTTGTGGAGCAGTTTCGCGCGCACGATCGGATCCTCGGGGCGAGTTTTCACTACCGGCAGCTGCACCGGATCAGGAACCTGGCCCCGTCCCTGGTTACCAGTTTCTCGTCGCCAGAGGTACGGACACTCATCGGGCTGCAGAAAGCCAAACTGTTAAAGCTTGTCTTCCCCTTCAAAGGCCTCACCCTGCAGGTACCGGAGTTCCATGGCAATGTGCGAATCGTCACCCCCGCGCTGATACAGGCTGTGCACGCCCGCGGTGTCAGCATCCAGGTCTGGACGATAAACGAGGAGGCGGATATGCACCGTCTGCTCGACATGGGAGTGGACGGAATAGTCACCGACGACCCCAGGCTCCTGCAAACTGTACTGCAGGCGAGAGAATAGAAATATAAATTTGACCTCGCATAC
>JAASTM010000345.1 GCA_021767325.1 Spirochaetales bacterium | reverse complement strand
GGAGTGCGGTTGAATGATCCTGCGCTGCTGACGGGCTTTATAGTGTACGGATTGGCAATGACTCTGCTGTATCTCTCCTCGACTTTATACCACTTTGTCCCGGTGTCCAAAACGAAGCGAATACTTCGAATTTGTGATCATATGTCCATCTACATCCTCATTGCCGGAACCTATACGCCGGTGATGCTGAGTTTGGGCGGCTACTATTCGAGGCTGACACTCGGCCTGGTGTGGCTGATTGCCGCCGGCGGAATGGCCTTCAAGATCGCCTTTTGGGGACGCTTGCGCTTTATTCAGATGCTTATATACCTTTTGATGGGCTGGCTGATCGTGCTTGTCTGGGAACCGGTGGTGAAGCAGGTTTCGATGGAATTCTTCCGGATGATTCTGGCCGGAGGCATTACCTATACATCCGGGACCCTGGTTTATGCAATGAAAAAGATGCCCTACTATCACGCTCTCTGGCATCTGTTTGTCCTGGCCGGCAGTGTCTGGTTTTTCCTGGCGATTTATCTCTACCTTTGAGCCGGTATTGATTTATTTTATTGACAAAGCGGTCCCGCCGGTCCATGATTTTGTATATGTGTGATACTTTTGTAAGAAATGCGGGAATCCAAGCAGCCGGCCAGGGCCGGGAGAGTTCGGCGGCACTGTTCGGGAAAAACTCCGATCGACATCCCGACGAGCTCCAGATGCTGTTTGCCGGATCCGCCGACTTGAACAAGTGGGAAGGTGAGAGTGAGCAGGCGCTGGACAAGTACACCGATGGCCCCTTGCAGGCGCTACGGCGGATCTATGATCAATATGAACATCCCTATCGAGCTCTGATTTCCAAGCCTGTCTGGATGTGGGGCGGTGAAATGGGGCTCAACGAGCGGGGAGTCGCCATAGGCAACGAGGCGGTGTTCTCCAAGTGGCGCAGCACCCGTAAGCGCGACTTGAACAAGGGCTTACTGGGGATGGATCTGTTGCGACTGGCACTACACAACGCCGCCACTGCCAGAGAGGCTGTAGAGTTTTTGAGCCGGACCATCGAACGCGAAGGACAGGGAGGAGACGGAGCGTATAAGGGTCATCTCTACTACGATAACTCCTTTCTTATCTGCGATGCGCGACAGGCCTTTATACTCGAGACGGCAGACCACCGCTGGGCCGTCAAACAGGTCACCAGCGATGCAATTTCGAACTGCTACATCCTGCAGGATGATTTCGAGGCCTGTGATCAGATAAGCTCACAAGCCGCTTTCAGGCCATCCGGAGGCGGGATGCCGCAGAGCAGCCGCTTCTCATTCGCAGAACGCAATGAGAGCACGCTGTACCGCTGGATAACCCGCGGGAGGGTTCGACGCCGGAGGGCCCGCCAGCTCATAGACAGCGAAAGATTCACTCTGGAAAGTGCATTCCAGCTGCTGCGTGATCATAATGGCCGGACAAAGCCCGGTAAGGGCATGGGGAGTCTGTGTATGCATTCCGGTGCACTGATTAAATCCCAGACCACCGGGTCGATGGTGGTGGAGTTCCAAGCCGATGGTCCGGTAGCCTGGGTTACGGGTTCACCGCATCCTTGCGTATCTCTGTTCCAACCCTGGAGTTTCGATGCACTCATCCCGGAAAGCGAAGAGGGAGACACCTACTCTGAACATCTCTTGGCTGCGGGGCCGGTTTTCCGGAATTACCAGCAGGGGGAGGAGTACTCCCGAAAAATGAGGCAGTTGAGTCAGTATCTTGTCGGTGATTTTACCGCATCTGCCCAAAAGCTCCTGCCGGAGCGTGATCGTGTCGAGAGCATGTTGCAGCGGGCTGTTAATGAAGGTATTGCTACGGGAACTCTGCCTGCTGCAATAGAGAAGTGCCGGCAGCTTGCGTATGATTATCTAAAAAGCATTGAAGAGGCTGCGGCGAATGGATAGTTCGGACAGCTTCTTCAAACGGCTCGACCGCCAGTTCCCCGCTCTCACAAAAACCCAGAAACAGATCGGCGCGTATATCCGAAGGGCTTATCGTAGTGCGGTGTTTCTGCCGCTGGCTGCCATTTCCCGCGAAACCGGCGCCAGTGAAGCCTCCATCGTACGGTTTGCACGGGCTCTGGGCTACAGCGGTTACTCGGAAATGCAGTCGCATATGCAGGAGTATGTATCCGAATCGATGCTGACAACGGTTGAGCGGTTTCGCCTCTTCGACCGTCCCCGCCCGGAAGGCGAGGTGCTGCACACGGTTATCGGCAACAGTGTCGAGGCGGTTCGAAATCTCCAGAACCTGCTCGAGCCTGCGGCACTGCGTGAGTGCGCACTGAGCTGGCAGCGGCTAAAAAAGATTTTTCTGGCCGGGTTCGAGAGTACTGCCGGATTAGCAGAGTACTTTGCCTATTATCTGAGCCGCAGCGGTTTTCCGGCTCAGGCCGTCACGGAGAAAACGGGCGACCTCTTTCCCCAAGCCCAGGAAGCCGGAGCAGAGATGCAGGTGGTTGCGTTGCTGCTGCCGCGCTATTCAAAGCAGCTGCTGAGTTTCTGCCGCTACTGCCGCAGCAAGGGGGCCGTACTCACCATTATTGCCGATGCGCCGGACCATCCGCTTCAGGGGCAGGCCGAGTTCGAGTTCTACGTCTCCCAACGGAGGGTGCAGGGCATGAACCTGGAAAGTCAGATGGGAATGCTGGCTACCATTCAGATGCTGATTCAGGAAGCCGGACTCAGTGACCGGGAACGAACCCGCCAATCACTGGAAGAGCTAGAGAATTACAATAAGCTCTTCGGTCTTTTTCACTCCTCGCAAGACTAAGCACTCGACTTGAGACTTCGGAATCTTTACATAGAGGGTGTTTAGTGCTACTCTGAATGAAGTAAAAATTTCATATAGATGAAAATTGTAGCAAACATACAAGTTATGGAGGCAAGATGCACGACTGTCTTATAAAAAATGCTCTGGTTATCGATGGTGCTGGTACGGCCGCATATAAAGCGGATGTTGCGGTCAGCGACGGAAAAATAGTGAACATCGGTTCCGGGGACTCTGCGGCGGCCCGGCGGGAGATCGAAGCCAATGGACGGATCCTGGCGCCGGGGTTCATCGATCTGCACAGCCACTCGGATCTGGGATTGATCCTCTCGCCCTTCGAGCCGAACAAAATAAGCCAGGGAGTCACCACTGAGGTGGGCGGCAACTGCGGCTTCTCCCTGTTTCCGGTAACAGCGGAAGGCCGACCGGCTGTACTGCAGCTGATGAAGGCGTACGGTGCGGAGATGGAAATTCCCTGGAGTGAAGGCGGGGGGTATTATGCGGCACTGAAACAGCGCGGATTCGGAGTGAATTATCTGCCGCTGGTGGGACACGGCCTGCTGCGCTTGAATGTCATGGGCAGCAGTGCGGCGGCACCGAACGATTCTCAGCTGAGGGCTATGGAATCGTTGCTTGCGACGGAGCTCGAGGCGGGTGCCTGGGGCTTTTCTACCGGGCTTGCGTATATGCCGGGCTGTTTTGCCGGCTTTGAGGAGCTGAAGGCTTTAGCGGAGGTCACCGCCCGTTACGGCGGAGTATACACCTCGCACATCCGCAATCAGGGGAATGATCTGCTCAGTTCGGTGGAGGAGGCGATAAAGCTGGCCGAATCTACCGGAGTAGCGGTGGTTATAAGCCACTTAAAGGCCTATGGAGTTTCGAACTGGGGTAAGGCCGGGGCTGCCTTGGAGAAAATTGCGGCGGCGCGTTCGAGGGGCTATAGAGTAATGGCCGATTTTTACCCCTATGATTCATCGGAGTCGACACTGATGTACGAAATGCCGGAATGGGCCAAAGCCGGCGGAGTGGAGGGGCTCATCCGCCGGCTGGATGACCAGCAGGAAAGGGACAGAATCCGGCATGAAATCGAAAGCCGGGGTGAGCTGAGCTGGGACCGGGTGGTGGTGAGCGGTGTAAAAAACGAAGCACACTCGCGACTGATCGGTCGCAGCATCACACAGATAGC
>JAASTM010000344.1 GCA_021767325.1 Spirochaetales bacterium | reverse complement strand
TTTATATTCGTACTTTTTTGAAAGAGGCCGGTCAGCTCGCCGACGTTGCATAGTAAATCAAACGTTTTTTTTCGCATACGGTTTCTCTCTGAACACATTATAGCAGAGTCTGAAGCTTTTCTCTAATAAATTCCGATTTCTCCTTGAGTCCGATGGCTTCGGTATTCATCAGCAGAATATTCGGGTTGTTCGCATCGAGTTTTACGCTGCCGCCGCTCTCCTTGATAAGCCGCAGCACCTTGTCGACGCTGATGATCGATACCTTGCCGAACTCGACATGGACTTTGCCGCGCCGTTCCTTGAGAGAGCGGATATAGAGCTTTTTACACACTACCCGCAGTTCGGCAATAGAAAGCAAGCTCTGCACCTCATCCGGCATTGGTCCGAAACGGTCCGTTAATTCGCCGTAGACCCGCTCCAGATCGTAGTCGGTTTCGATCGAGGCGATCATCTTATAAATTTCCATTTTTTCGGTTGGATCTTTGATATAGGAGTCAGGAATATATCCCGAATAGTCGAGTTCCAGATACACCTCCGGCGCCTCTTTCTCCTCCTCGCTTGCACTCATCTCCGCCACTGCTTCATCCAGCAGTCGGAGATACATGTCGAATCCTACCGACAGTATCTCTCCGTGCTGCTGTCGTCCCAGCAGGTTGCCGGCTCCCCGCACCTCTAAATCTTTCATTGCTACCTTGAATCCGGAGCCGAGATCGGTATAATCGCTGATGATTTGGAGACGCTTCATGGCGATTTCCGATAAGGCCCGGCGCTCCGGAAACAGTAAATACGCGTATGCTGTTCGATCCGACCGCCCAACCCGTCCGCGCAGCTGATACAACTGGCTGATTCCGTACATATCGGCCCGGTCGATAATGATCGTATTTACGTTGGGTATGTCGATTCCGTTTTCGATGATGGTGGTTGCCACCAGGACCTGAAATGATCCGTGGACGAAGCGGTGCATCTTATCCTCTAACTGCCGGCTGGTCATCTGACCGTGGGCGGTCTCAACCATTACCTCCGGCAGCAGCCGTTCGAGAAACAGGCGTACCTGGTTGAGGGTTTCGACCCGGTTGTGTAGATAAAAGACCTGTCCTCCGCGGTTTACCTCATAGCGGATCGCCTCCGCAATCAGCTCTTCGTTGAACTCCTCGACGTGTGTCTCGATGGGCCGTCGATCCATCGGCGGAGTAGTGATGAGCGACATGTCCCGTATTTTGAGCAGCGACATATGCAGTGTCCGCGGAATCGGGGTGGCTGAAAGGGTCAATGCATCAACCGAAGCCCGCAGCTCTTTTAGGCGTTCCTTGGCCTTGACTCCAAAGCGCTGCTCCTCATCTACCACCAGCAGACCTAAAGATTTGAACTGAACATCCTTCTGGAGTATCCGATGCGTACCGATCAGGATATCAATACTGCCGTTTTTAGCCCGTTCGAGGGTTTTCTTCTGATCGCTTTTTTGAATAAAGCGCGAGATCATTTCGATTTGCACCGGATATCGTTTGAAGCGCTCCACGAAATTCTCATAATGCTGCTCGGCCAGAATAGTCGTAGGTGCCAGAAAAGCGACCTGCTTGCCGGATACCACCGACTTAAAGGCAGCCCGCATTGCTACTTCGGTTTTTCCATACCCTACATCCCCGCAGACCAACCGGTCCATGGGGGCCGGTTTTTCCATATCGGCCTTTACATCCTCTATAGCCCGCAGCTGGTCCTCGGTCTCCTCGTAGGGAAACTCGGCTTCGAACTCGACCTGCCAATCAGTATCCGCTGGATAGGCCAATCCCTCGGCACTCTTGCGCTTTGCATACAGTGAAATCAGGTGTTCGGCCAGATCTTCGACCGACTTTTTCACCTTGTTTTTACGATTTTCCCACGATTTTCCACCCAGGGTATCTAAGCGCGGAGCACGCCCCTCCTGCCCGATATACCGCTGCACCAGATTCACCTGTTCGATCGGAATAAATACAGTCTCTTCGCCGGCGTACTCGAGCTGGATGTAGTCACGCTCGGTTCCCGCTGCTTTAATGCGGTCGATTCCCTTGAATTTACCGATTCCGTAGTTTACATGAACTACGAAATCCCCTGGGTTCAGTTCGACAAAGGTATCAATTACTGCTGTTTTGGCCTTCTTTACCGACGCCGGTGGGCGGCGGCGTCGCCCGAAAATCTCATTCTCCTGAACCACCATCAGTTTGAAATCCGGAATGGAGAAACCGGAAGAGATCGGCGAAGCGACCACACTCACCTCTAAATCTTTCAGTAGGTGTTCTATTCTCTTCGACTGGGACTCCGTTTCGGCGCAGACGGTTATTTCGTAGTCATTGTCGATAAGGGCTTCCATCTCGCTCTTCAAATAGCTAATGTTGCCAAAAAAAGAACGCGGACCTTCGTAGGAGAATCGGATGCGTTTCTTGTTTTTATCGCGCATAACCGGAACGGTGATGGTGCGATGGTGCGACTCCTGGACATCTTCAAACCTGTGCAGTAGAAGTTCTGGTCGCAATGCGGGGCGGCGCTTAATGCGGGCTTCGCGATACAGCCCGCTGTATTCCTTCTGCAGCGAATCACAGCCGTTTTTCAGTCGGTCGTCGTAGAGAAGAAACTGGGTTGCCTGTTGATCGAGATAGTCGGCCAGCGCAGCAGGTTTTTCGAATGCAGCCGGGAAAAAATAGACCTCATCACCGCAGCGCCCCTCCTCTTCTATCTGTTCGTGAAGGTCTTCATCCTTGGGAAGCAGCTCCTTCATACGCTGAATGGACCACTCTTCCCACACTATTTCGCTCACCGGGAAGATAGTAGTACGCTTCAAGCTGCCGGTGGAGCTCTGGGAAAGCGGGTTGAAGCTGCGGATCTCTTCTATTTGATCCCATTCGAATACGATCCTGACCGCCTCATCCCTGCCCGGCGGAAAAAAGTCTAATACTTCGCCGCGAAGGGCGAACTCTCCCGCCACGGTTACCTTTGGTACGCGAAGGTACTGATACGACTGGAGTGTTTCGGCCAGTTGCACCGGGTCGAACTCCTGGCCTACCTGCATGGTGATCAGTTTTGATTTGATAAAATCCGGCGGCGGAAGAGGAGTCAAAAAGGCTCTCAAAGATGCAACCGCAATAAACGGTTCACCGGACAACATCTGTACAAGTTGGTACATACGTTTTCCGGCTATCCCGAGTTGGGTCTGTTTACCCCCGTAAGGAACGCTGTTCCACCACGGGAATTGATAGGCCCGGTCTGTAAACAGTGAGAGATCCCTCACCAGGGTCTCGGCTTCCTGTTCGGTAGGGGTGACTATCAGAAAGGGGCTTTTTGCATACCGAAACAGCCGTTCTACGATTAATGCAAAGAAAAATCCTTCCGTTCCCTCTACTTCGAGTGTAAACTCTTTCTGTCGGAAGGATCGCAAGAGTTCAATAAAGGGGTTATAAGTATCCAGCTTCTTATTCAGTTTATTTTGGAATAATGTTATCATTTCTTTATACCGAAGATAGTAAAGAGTATGGGAGAACTATGGTGAAACGAATTGTATTCATTTATCTAATTACTTTTTTCAGTCTGTTGCCGCTGGTAGCTGCAACTAACGAGAGCGGTGTTAGTCTACATATCGAAGAAACGAGGAAGCAAATATATACTCCTGCAGCTCCGATAGAATTGCAGATTAGTGTTCGCAACGAATCTCCTGACCCATTCCTTTTCGAATTAGCGGCAGACAAGGTGTTCAATTTAGAGTTACATGTAACCAATCTCTACAATGAAACTCTGCCGGCATCGGAGAAGTATATCAGAGAGCGGAGTTCCAATCAACAAGTCTATTATCGGGAAATCCGCCTGCTGCCGGGTGAACAGTTTTCTTTTTTCGTTGAAACCAAGGATTTTGTAAGATTAAATGATCCCGGCATTTACTTTATCCAGGCCAAGTTCTCCCCGCATCTAGAAAACCACTCATCCCTTAGCTCGAATAC
>JAASTM010000343.1 GCA_021767325.1 Spirochaetales bacterium | reverse complement strand
GGAATCGAGCTGGAAATACCGGTGCTCTCGGCGGCTATGGACACTATTACCGAAGCGGATATGGCGATTGCCCTGGGCGACGCCGGGGGGGCGGGGGTAATTCACCGCAACATGAGTCCTGCCAAGCAGGCCGAACAGGTCGAACGGGCCAAGCAGGCCCCCGGCGCATCCGGCCGACCTGGCGACCGGACCCTCGTACAGCGAATAGTCGGTGCGGCGGTCGCCCCGGCGGACTTCGAACGACGGCTGCCCCTGCTGCAGGAGAGCGGGGTGGATTTTCTGGTTATCGACACCGCCCACGGTGATTCAAAGAGTGTGGTCGACACGGTCAAAGCTATTAAAGCACTCTGCACTGTACCGGTTATAGCCGGCAACGTAGCCACCGCCGGCGGAACCCGCCGCCTGATCGAAGCCGGGGCCGATGCCGTCAAAGTGGGGGTGGGGCCCGGCTCCATCTGTACTACCCGCATCGTCGCCGGCGTCGGAGTCCCCCAGCTCTCGGCGGTGCTGAAGTGCGCCGAGGCGGCCAAACCCTACGGCATACCCGTCATTGCCGACGGGGGCATCCGCTACTCCGGGGACATCGTCAAAGCCCTGGCTGCCGGCGCCTCCACGGTCATGCTGGGCAATCTCCTATCCGGATACCAGGAGGCCCCCGGCGAAGTCTTCGAGCAGGACGGACAGCTGTTCAAACTCTACCGCGGCATGGGCTCCGAGGGTGCAATGAAAGCCGGCGGGGCCGACCGCTACCAGGACAGCCCCAGCCAAGGCGCCGCACCGGTTCCCGAAGGGGTCGAGGGCGTCGTACCGGTCAAAGGAAAAGTGGTCGACTTCATCCATCAGCTGATGCAGGGCCTGCGCAAGGGCATGGGCTACTGCGGCTGCCCGACCGTCCCCGAACTCCAGGAGTACGCCCGCTTCGTCCGTCTCACCACAGCCGGCGTCCGCGAGAGTCACGTCCACAGCCTGGCCGGTATGAAAGCGGCGGTAAACTATGCCCACACATTCAACCACTAAGCCGGGCGCGGGCTATCAGGCCGCCGCCCCGGAAAAGCGGAGCCCGCAGGCTTCCATCCGCCGGGTCTATGTCGAAAAGCGTCCGGAACTCGATCACGAAGCCGCCGAACTGCTGCACACCATCCACCATCGCCTCGGCCTCGCGACCGTCTCAGAAGTCCGCATTCTGCAGCGCTACGACTTCTACGACCCCGGCCCCGCGGCCTACCCGCAGGTCCGCGACCAGGTCTTCTCCGACCCCGCCTCCGAGCGGGTCTTCGAACAGCTGCCGCCCCACGACGCCCACCTGGCCGTCGAGTACCTGCCGGGCCAGTACGACGCCCGGGCCGCCGCCGCATCGCAGGCGGTCAGCCTGATCCTCGACCAAGCCTATGCGCCCGTCAAATCGGCGCGGGTCTATTTATTTTATGGGGTGGGGATAACGAGTGCACAGCTGAGGCCAGTGCAAAGCTACTTGGTCAACCCGGTAGAGGCGCGTGTCGCTTCTGTTACACTCTTTGAAGAGTTAGAGGGCTACGCCCCGGAGCCCCCGGGGCCGGCATACCTGGCCGGGTTCCGGCAGCTCTCCGCGCAGCAGCTGCAGCAGCTGCACGGCGAACTGGGCCTGGCCATGCTGCCGGCAGACCTGCAGCTGGTCCAGCACCATTTTTCGACAGAGGAACGGCGTGATCCCAGTGTTGCCGAGCTGCGGGTGCTGGACACCTACTGGTCCGACCACTGCCGCCACACCACCTTTACCACCACTATCGATTCGGTCGAACTCGAAGCTCCGCAGCGGCAGCGCCACCTGCAGCAGAGCTACGAGATGTTCCGCCGGACCCAGGCCGCCGGCGGGCGCTCCGTCGAGACTACCACCCTGATGGAGCTGGCCCTGGCGGGTATGCGGGAACTGCGCCGGCGGGGCCAGCTCGATGACCTGGAAGAGTCGGAAGAGGTGAACGCAGCCAGCCTGCACGTGCAGGTCGACACCCCGGAGGGCGACGAAGACTGGCTGCTGATGTTCAAGAACGAGACCCACAACCATCCCACCGAAATTGAACCCTTCGGCGGGGCGGCCACCTGTCTGGGCGGGGCGATCCGCGATCCCCTTTCCGGACGGGCGTATGTATACCAGGCCATGCGGCTGACCGGCAGCGGCGACCCGCGCCGGCCCCTGGCGGAGACCCGGCCGGGCAAGCTGCCGCAGCGGGTCATCACCACCGAGGCGGCCCGCGGCTACAGCTCCTACGGCAATCAGGTAGGCGTGGCTACCGGCTATGTACGCGAGTGCTACCATCCCGGTTTCGAGGCCAAACGGATGGAGGTCGGCGCGGTCGTGGGCGCGGCCCCCCGCAGCTCGGTGCGGCGCGAAGCGCCGGCCCCCGGCGACGTAGTCCTGCTGGTCGGCGGGGCCACCGGTCGCGACGGCATTGGAGGCGCCACCGGCTCCTCCAAGGGCCACACCACCGATTCTGTAGAGACAGCCGCGGCGGAGGTACAGAAGGGCAACCCGCCGGAGGAGCGGGCCCTGCAGCGCTTTTTCCGTCGGCCGGAGGTGGCCCGGCGCATCAAACGCAGCAACGACTTCGGCGCCGGCGGGGTGGCCGTGGCGGTGGGCGAACTGGCCCCCGGCCTGGACATCGATCTGGACGCGGTGCCGAAGAAATACAGCGGCCTGGACGGGGTGGAGCTGGCTATCTCCGAGTCGCAGGAGCGGATGGCAATTGTCATCGACCCCGCCGACCGTGAGTTTATGATTGCGGCGGCCTCCGACGAGAACCTGGAGGCCACCGAAATCGCAAAAGTGACCGACAGCGGCCGGCTGCGGATGCAGTGGCGTGGTCAGAAGCTTGTGGACATCAGCCGCAGCTTTCTGGACAGCAGCGGCGCCGCCCGCCGGGCGGCCGTCAAAATCGCCCCGCCGGCCCCCGCACCGGCCCCGAATCCCCTGGGCGGTCTGAACCTTGCGGGACAGCAGGGGCTGGTAGAGCAGTTCGACTCCACTATCGGGGCGCGCAGCGTGCTGCTGCCCTTTGGGGGAGCCCGCCAGCTGACCCCGGCCGAAGGGATGGCCGCCAAGCTGCCGGTGGAGGCCGGCTGTACCCGCACCGTCAGCTTTATGGCCGTCGGTTACAATCCGGAGCTTGCCGCCTGGAGCCCCTACCACGGCGGACTGAACGCGGTGGTAGAGGCGGTCTGCCGCATAGTCGCCGCCGGTGCCGACCCGGCGCTGGTGCGGCTGTCGCTGCAGGAGTACTTCCAGCGCCTGGAGGACGACCCCTACAAATGGGGAAAGCCCTTTGCCGCCCTGCTGGGCGCCTACCGGGCCCAGATCGAGCTGGAGACCCCGGCCATCGGCGGCAAGGACAGCATGTCCGGCAGCTTCGAGGAGCTGCATGTGCCGCCGACCCTGGCCGCCTTCGCGGTGGCCGCCGGAAAGGTAGACCATGTCACTTCGCCGGAGTTCAAGGCCCCCGGCCGGCAGATCGTACTGCTGCAGGTGGAAACCGACGACGAGCAGATCGTAGACCTGCCGGCCCTGCGCCTCTGCATGGGCTATCTGCACGAGCAGATTGCCGCCGGCCGCATTGCAGCGGCCCGCAGCCTGCAGCAGGGCGGGGTGCAGGCGGCCCTGCAGGAGATGGCCTTCGGCAACTTCATCGGCGTTGAAACCGATCGGTTACCATCGATGGACACCCGCTACGGAGGTTTCGTGCTGGAAGTGGAGTCGGCGGCCGGGCTGCCGCAGCCGCCGGCGGGCTGTCGGCTCGAAGTGCTGGGCCGCACCACCGAAGCGCCGCGGCTGAACGGCCGGCCGCTGGATGAGCTGCTGGGCGAGTGGCAGGCGCCGCTGGCCGATGTGTTTCCGATAACCGCCCCGCCCGCCGATGCTGCTCTGACGAAGATTGGTGCTGCGCGGCCGGGCCGCACAAAATGCAGCGGCGGGCGGACGGCGGTGCCGCGGGTG